>JBFKSL010000013.1:0-19734 GCA_041626995.1 Ketobacter sp.
CACTATGATTCTAACCTTGGCCATTGCAGACAGTATGCATATTTTATCGGCCTACTTCCAAAATCAGCAAAATGGCATGGGCAAGCAGCTGGCCATGGAAGAAAGCCTGCGCTTAAATTATCAGCCGGTTTTACTCACCAGCCTAACCACAGTTATTGGCTTTCTTTCCCTAAACTTTAGCGCTTCACCTCCGTTTCAGGATTTGGGCAATGTGGTGGCCGTCGGTGTATTTGCCGCGTGGATTTTTTCAATTGCATTACTGCCCGCGCTGGTAATGTGCTTGCCGTTTAATATTAAGCCTCACAAAATTAAACAAGAGAAGCCACAAGATGTTCTGGCGAATATTGTGATTCGCTACCGCACGCCTCTGTTCATTATTTTTGCGGCAATGATTGCGTTTTTTGCTTCTTTTATTCTAAACAATCGACTAAATGATGTGTGGGCAGAGTATTTTGACCCACGCACCAAGATTCGCCAGGACTCTGATTTTGTTCGGGAAAACCTAACCACTAACAACACCATTTCCTTCTCGTTAAATTCAGGGGAAGAAAGCGGCATTAGCGATCCACAGTTTTTGAAACATTCAGAAGCCTTGGCAGATTGGCTGCGGCAACAACCGGAAGTGATTCATGTAAGTAGTTATACCGACATTATGAAACGCTTGAATAAAACCATGCATGGCGATGATCCTGGATGGTATAAATTACCGGAACAGCGGGAGCTGGCCGCACAATACCTACTGATCTATGAGTTTTCGCTGCCTTTCGGTTTAGACTTGAACAACCTGCTGAGTTCGGATAAATCTTCCACCCGCCTAACGGCTACGGTTAACAACAGCTCCACCGATAAAATCTTAGGCCTGCAACGCCGGGCACAACAATGGTTTCACGAAAATATTCCTGAAAGCATGTATCACCCCGGCACCAGCTCTGACTTAATGTTTGCCCATATGGGCTACAGTAATATTCGCAGCATGCTGGAAGGCACCTTCTTCGCCTTACTGATTATTTCTGTGGTACTGGGTGTTTCCTTACGCTCCATAAAATTTGGTTTTATCAGTTTGATTCCTAATTTAATTCCAGCGGCGGTGGGCTTTGGCGCCTGGGGGCTGTTCGTAGGGCATATAGGCTTGGGGCTTTCTGCTGTTGCGGGCATGACATTGGGCATTGTGGTGGATTACACCGTGCACTTTTTAAGTAAGTATCTTCGAGCCAAACGCGAGCAAAATCTTAGCGAGCCTGAAGCCATTCGCTATGCCTTTCGCACCGTGGGTCTAGCATTGTTTGTTACTACCATCATACTGACTGCCAATTTCGGTGTGCTGGCGCTTTCTGATTTCAAACTTAGCGCAGATATGGGCATTCTCACTGCGGGTACCATTGTGATCGCCTTATTAGTGGATTTCTTCTTCTTACCACCCTTGCTAATGTTTCTTTCACGCAAACCCATTCAAAATGGGGGTTAAAACCATTGGCATTATTGTGAAGAGGCGTGATTCTGTTTATGCTTGCGTTTTATAACTCAAGCAAGACAGAGCACCCCTTTCAATGGCCCAAGACCAACAGCCTCAGTTCGACCATTACTCGCAAAGCGCCCCCGAGTATACCGAAACCATTCTTTGGCACCGAGTTTACTTGGTGATAGGTGCGGGCGTGGTGGTTTTGGCAGCCATCGTTTGGGGAATTGTTGTGGCACTGTCACCCGTGCAAGAGAGCATAATTGATTCCCCCTTAGCGGTAAGCGAGCTACCTGCTACACATTCCATTCCTAAAGCGACAGAAAATCCAGAGCAGCCCATACAGCAGGAAGCATCAGCGGAAGTTGAAGCGCCAATTGAAAAGGAAGCCGCTGCGCAGCCATCGATTGAGGAAGCAGAAGCCAAAGTGGCTGATGAACAGATTAACGAACAAGTGATTCCAGAGATTCAATATCCGATAGACGTTGAAATCCTAAATAGCACGGCGATCACTTCGGCGGCGCTTACCAACAAGATGGATGGGCTGGAACCCGCCACTGAACTAACCAGCACAGAACATCTAACCGATGACTTTATTAAACTGTACTTTTATACCGACCTGATTGGTCGTGCGGACGATACACTTACCTACACTTGGCAGCGAAACAATAAAACCGTAGCCCGAGTTCGCGTTCCTGTGGGCAGTGACCGCTGGCGCAACCATTCCAGCAAAAATATTAGTAAAAATATGCGCGGTGATTGGCAGGTAATGGTTAAAGATAAAAAGGGCAACCTGCTTGCCAAGGCCAGCTTTACCTTAAAATCCATTTAATATGAATTTGAATGCTCACGACGAACAGTCAGAATATATTCGATGAGCCAACATAACCGCTTCTAAAATGATGCTGCCCGCTTTATCGATGGTATCCCCATAAGCAATGATGCCATCTTCATGGCCAAGCATAGCAATTACCCCTTCAACGCCTGATTGGCTTGCAACACAATCAGCAACTGCCTGAGCCATTTCTGGTGTTCCATAGGTAATATCCCTAGCGGTGGTACACATGGTTAATGACTCAGCATTACGCCAGAGCAAGGGACTGTGCACATGAATCACCGCTTGGATTTTCTCATCAGCGTGATAAAGCGCTGCGTGGGTTAAGGCTTCTGAAGAGGGTTTTATGGGACCGTGAGCATCGATGGCATTTTTTTCCAACTCGGCCTTTTCCACCACCACATAATGCTCTTTACACAGCAAAGGTAGGTGCCCAGTTTGAGTGCCGGAGATAATAAAACTATGACACTCACCAGGAATTCGGTGGCTGACATTGCCATAGCCTAATCCATCATAGCGCTGCTCATCCTGCCCAATAAGCCCGAGACGAAACAGATAGCTACGCCAATGATTAAGATCTGCTAAAGCGCCACATACCAGCTCGTGATCCAGTTGGTAATTAAGGTGATATTGGATCACCCCTTCTTTAGCAGCTGTTTGATTTTGCTGAAGATTTTGGTTGAAGTTAGGTTCTGCCACCACAACAACTACCCCTTTAAATCAGCGCATTTTAAGAGCGAATTTTGGCCGTTGAATCAGGCCGATTCACCACATTAGCGCTTTTTCTTTTTGTTCTCCAGCTTTTTATGTCGAGCGATTACACGGCTTTTCTTGTGAATTTGCCTTGGAGTGAGGGTATTGCGACGACCTGCGAATGGGTTGTCACCGGTTTTAAATTCGATTCGAATGGGTGTACCTTCGATTTTCATTACCTTACGGAACGTGTTTTCCAGGTATCGTTTATAGGAATTGGGCACACTACTGGTTTGATTACCGTGAACCACAATGACCGGAGGATTACTGCCGCCCATGTGAGCGTATCTTAACTTTATACGACGACCGTTCACCAAAGGTGGCTGGTGATCGGCCACGGCATCTTCCAGTATTTTGGTGAGGTAGGCAGTGGATACTTTTTTGAAGGCGCTTTCATGGGCCTTTTCCACCGACTTATATAAATCACCAACTCCAGTGCCATGCTTAGCGGAAATAAAATGAATTTTGGCAAAATCCACAAACACTAAGCGGCGCTGAATTTCACTTTTTATATGCTGTTTGGCTTCCGCATCCATACCATCCCATTTATTTAAAGCAATCACCAGGGAACGGCCGGTTTCCAATACAAAACCCAGCAAATGAAGGTCTTGATCCACAATATTTTCACGGGCGTCCATTACCATGATCACCACATGAGCATCTTCAACTGCCTGCAATGTTTTGATCACAGAAAATTTTTCGACGGACTCGTTTACCTTGCCACGCTTACGCACACCAGCGGTATCGATGATGGTGTAGTTCTTTCCGTGTCGCTCGTATGGAATGTACACACTGTCGCGGGTGGTACCGGGCATATCGAACACAATGACACGATCTTCACCCAACATGCGATTCACTAAGGTGGATTTACCCACATTGGGTCGGCCTACGATGGCCATCTTGATACCTTTGTGCGCTTCTTGTTCGGCCAGCTCTTGCTCTGCAGAAGGCTTTGGCAGTAGCTCGAACATATAGTCGATTAATTGGCTAACGCCACGGCCATGGGATGCGGCAATAGCATAGGGATCAGACAAGCCCAGGCTATAAAAATCGGCAACCGCCACATCCTGATTTTGACCATCAATTTTATTCACCACCAGCATCACGGGCTTATGCCGCTCTCGCAGCATTTGCGCCAACATTTCATCAGCAGCGGTAATACCAGCTTGGGCATCCACCAGAAACAATACCATGTTGGCTTCTTCAACCGCTTGCATGGATTGATCCCGCATGTAGGTATCGATGCCCTCTTCGTCTCCGGAGATACCACCGGTATCAATCACGATAAATTCGTGTTCGCCCACTTTGGCATCGCCATACTGACGATCGCGGGTTAGCCCAGGCATATCTGCCACGATGGCATCTCGCGATCGGGTTAAGCGATTAAATAAGGTGGATTTGCCCACATTAGGGCGGCCCACCAGGGCGACAACTGGTTTCATGATTTTTTAACAACTCGATAGGCTGCGACTTCGCCGCTATTGCCTTGTACGTAAACAGTATCGTCGTAGACCACAGGCTCTACACGAATGCCATCAGCAGGGTCGGTAACCCGGCGCAATGATGCAGCCTTGTAATTGGCGTATTGATAGCGGTTTACACCCACTTTAACACGCGCTAAAAACTCACCATCGGACTGCGACATCCAATACAGGTAACCGCTGAAATCTCCAACCAAAACATAACGATCATAGGGTGTGGGCGCACTCACAATACGACCTTTTAGTTTGTCCTGCCGCCACAAATCCGTGCCACCAATGGCATCCATGGCATGCAAAACGCTATCCTGATCCACTGCATAGACATTGCCTAAAGCCGCTGCAACGCCTGCATAGGAAGACATGGCCCGTTTCCACAACACACGACCAGAGGGCACATCAATGGCGACTAAGTTACCTTGATAGGTCACCGCATAGACCACTTTACCTGCCAACCAAAAACGTCCATCCAGGTCGATCAGTCGCTCCAGATCGGAACGGCCTTTTGGCTCACCTACGGCTCTTTCCCAGGCCACAAAGCCGGTATTGGTATCCATGGCCACCAACTTCCCGTTGGCAAAACCGGCCAGGGTTGCACCGCCAGACACTACCGGGCTGCTCTCACCACGTAAGGTTAGAATGGGAATAGACGTATCGTACAACCAAACAACATTTCCGCTTTCACGGTTCAATGCCTGCAAGCGACCATCAGTGGTTTGTACGATAACCAATTCTGCGGTTAAAGCAGGCACCGACATTACCTGACCACCCACATGCTTTTCCAATTGGATTTCGCCACTTTCTTCGTTCAGTAATAAAATTTCACCGTTGGCCGTACCCAGTGCCACCACACCATAACCGGCAGATACACCGCCTGTTACTTCGCGGTCTAAATCGATACTCCAGACTTTTTTGCCTGTCTCACGATCCAGTTTGATCACATCGCCGTCAAGGGCAGCAGCATACACCCAGCGTTCAGTGACTGCGGGCGTTAAGCTTAGATAGACTTCACCCACCCCAGTACCGACTCGAGACGTCCACACTTTCTTAACGGTTATTTGAGATTTAAACTGAGGTGTAGGCGAAGGTGGCACCACCTCGTCTTTGCTGCTGCACCCCCACACGAACAGAGGCAACAACAGGCTGATGAATACTGCGCGAAGAAATACCATTAGTTGCTGGCCACCAATAAGTTATCGTGCTTGATTTTAAGAATAGGACGGGCCTGGCCTTTATTTTGTGTCGCGCTTAAATCCATGGCCTTTTTGTACGCTTCACGAGCTTTATCGGTTTCACCCATAGCCAAATAAATATCGCCGCGTACTTCTTCATAAGAATCCGCTTGAGCGCCAGGCACAACTGTATCCAGCTGAGCCAGCGCCTTATCATGCTCACCTTTATCGGCCAGCACGCGAGCCAAGCGCAAGTTAGCAATCAATTTAACGCCTTCACTTTGAGAGTTGTCCCTAGCCCAAGTAAGCTGCTCAATGGCTTTGTCATGTTCATTATTGAACATCATTTCCTTTGCCATCATCAGTGCAGAAAAGACAGCATATTCGCTATCAGTAAAGTCCGTTTTAAGTTGATCGCTCACATGGCTCATGGTGGCCAGCTGCTCTTCCAACGCCTTGCTGTCATTCACCATGCGTTTTTGCTGCACACCCGTTGCTGCTTCCACCAATTGGCTATACAAAACTGCGGCGGCTTCCGCATTGGCTTCCTTATTTTGGCTCCAGGTTTGCCAACCCAATACCGCAGCGATGGCCAGAGCAATGCCGATCAGCACACTGTTGCCGTTGGTTTTCCACCACTTTTTAATGGCTTCAATTTGTTGTTCTTCTGTTGAGTACACGTCCACTTTTCTTTACTCCTGGCTGTTCAGGTTTTCGGCAAAATATTGTTGAAGTAGGTTCTGAGAAATCGTTTCCTGCTCACGCGCCTCGCGCAGAGCTTTAATGGTGACCTGCTGATTTTCCATCTCGGACTGGCCCAATATAAACGCAAAGCGGGCACCGGAATCATTGGCCTTTTTCAGTTGTTTTTTGAACTTACCACCACCGCAGTGACATTGGACACGCAAATGGGGCAATTGGTTTCGTGCTGTTTCCGCCAACAACAAACCTTGAATAGGATCATCGGCCACCACATACACATCCGGCTGATGACTGACGTGCTGCACCACATCACAGGCTTCCAATAACAACACCAAACGCTCAATACCCATGGCAAAACCGACCGCAGGAGTGGCTTTACCACCCAACTGTTCTACCAAACCATCGTAACGACCACCGGCACAGACTGTGCCCTGGGCACCTAGAGCGGTGGTTACCCACTCGAATACGGTTTTGCAATAATAGTCTAAACCGCGAACCAAGTTGGGGTTAACTTCATAAGCAACACCAGCGGCTTCCAGCGCTGCTTTAAGTTGTTCGAAGTGCTGTTTGGATTCTTCATCCAGGTAGTCGTGCAGACTGGGTGCATTTTGCAGCAGAGCCTGGGTATTCTCATTTTTGCTATCGAGTATACGCAGTGGGTTGCTGTCCAGTCGACGCTTGCTATCTTCATCCAACTGATCAATGTGCTGTTGCAGATACGCTACCAAAGCGCTGCGAAATTGAGCGCGGGCTTCATTCGAACCTAAGCTGTTCAACTGCAAGGTAACTTGATCAAGAATGCCCAGCTGTTTCCAAAGACGAGCGGTCATGATGATGACTTCTGCATCAATGTCCGGGCCAGCCATGCCAAAGGTTTCTACGCCGATTTGGTGGAATTGGCGGTAGCGGCCTTTTTGGGGTTTTTCGTAGCGGAACATGGGGCCCATGTACCACAGGCGCTGCACTTGGTTATAGAGCAAACCGTGCTCTTCCCCGGCACGAACACAACCGGCGGTGCCTTCAGGACGCAAAGTCAGGCTTTCGCCATTTCGATCCTCGAAGGTGTACATTTCTTTTTCCACTATATCGGTCACTTCGCCGATAGAGCGCTTGAATAAATCGGTGTATTCCACGATGGGCAGGCGGATTTCTCCGTAGCCGTATTGATCCAATACTTTACGAACGCTGTCTTCCAAATACTGCCATACAGCGGATTCCTGCGGCAGCCTGTCGTTCATGCCGCGAATCGCCTCAATTCGTTTGCTCAATGCTGGGAATTCCTGTGTACTCAATTACGTAAAAGCGCCAGATTATAAGCCAGAATGGGGCTGGATGACACCACGATCGGAGGTAGCTCAGGTTAAATTCCAGTTAGTTTAGGACTCTTTACGCAGCCGAGCATCGCAGGTTGGAACGGATTTAGCGGACGGCTTGTTTGAGCGCGAAGCGCGAGTTCGGAGGGGGCCTCAGGTGAACCAACCAATTAACTCAACCAACCTACACACCTACCGTAATCTTATTATCCGCACTTCCAGGATCAGCCTCCAACTCAGCCGCCTTCTCCCGAATCTGCTTCTCTAATTCATCCACTAAATCGGCGTTAACCACCTTGCTACTTGGCTTACCATCCCGATAAATCAGGTTATTGGGCGAACCACCCGCCAAGCCAAGGTGTGCCTCTTTCGCCTCTCCCGGCCCATTCACCACACAACCAATAATGGCCACGTCCAGGGGCGTTTTAATATCTTCCAAACGCGTTTCCAAGGCATTCACGGTATTGATCACATCAAAGTTCTGACGCGAACAGCTTGGGCAGGCTATGAAGTTAATCCCTTTGGTGCGCAAGCCCAGACTCTTCAGAATATCAAAGCCCACCTTCACCTCTTCCACCGGGTCTGCCGCCAGAGAGATACGCAGAGTGTCGCCGATGCCATCCAGTAACAACGCACCCAGGGCAACGGCAGATTTAACAGTACCAGAACGCAAGCCGCCTGCTTCCGTCACCCCCAAATGCAGAGGCTGATCGATCTGATCCGCAATCAGGCGATAGGCATCCACCGTCATAAACACATTGGACGCCTTCAGGCTTAATTTAAAATTTTGGAAATCCAGCTTATCCAGGATATCCACGTGACGCATGGCAGACTCCACCAAGGCCTCTGGCGTGGGCTCGCCATATTTCTTTTGCAGATCTTTTTCCAAAGAACCGGCATTCACGCCAATTCGAATGGGAATATTCTTATCACGGGCAGCGTCCACCACAGCGCGTACGCGGTCTTCCCGACCGATATTACCAGGGTTAATACGCAGGCAATCCACGCCCTTTTCTGCCACGGCCAAGGCAATTTTGTAATCGAAATGAATATCAGAAACCAGGGGCACCGAGACCTGTTTTTTGATCTCGCCAAAGGCATCCGCTGCTTCCATGGACGGCACAGACACCCGCACGATATCCACCCCTGCCTCTTCCAGGCGCTTAATTTGAGCCACTGTGGCGGCCACATCGGTGGTTTCAGTATTGGTCATGCTTTGTACGGTGATGGGTGCATCGCCCCCCACGGGAACATCACCCACCATAATCTGACGGGACTTGCGGCGTTTTATGGGTGATTCAAAATGCATCCTGATGCTCCTGGCTTACTACCGGTGGTACCAATTAGAAAGGCTTTCTAGAAAGGCGCTATGTTACGAAGATTTGAAGGCTATTGCCATTAGTGGTTGAGCCTATTCACCCAGGCGCACACGCACTACATTATGATGGGGTACGCGGAAGGATACCGGCTGACCATTATAGCTTAGGGATACTACGTTACCGTTACCCAGCTTGGCTTCCAGCGGAGGTGTGCCTTGGATGGTTAGGGTCTCGCCATGGCGTTTTAAATTGGAATAGATCAGGTTATCGCCGCCATCACGCACTTCCACCCAACAGTCGCCAGTGAAAGCCATATCGATTATACCCAGAACCGTGTTTTCCTGGCTAACCGCTGCTTCAACTGGTTGTTCCAGTAGAGGCTGGGCTGCAGAGACGGGTTCTGTCATAGGTAGCACTTCTGGCTCAACGTAAGCTTCTTCCACGACTACTGGTTCAACCACTACAGGTTCAGAAACACCGTTTATTTCAGTATGCTCAGGGATATCAACGGGTTCAGCAGCATCGGGCTCACTGGGTTCTACGATTGGCGGAGATATCGGTTCAGGCTCGGTAGCATTTTCAGGCTCCGGTTGTTCTTGCTCTGCAATGGCAGCCTGTTGAACCTGAGGAGTAGGCTCTTCCGTAGCCATAGACTCCAATTCGGCGGAAGGCGCCGGTTTGGATTCGGGCCAGAACAGCCAGGAAAGTAAGATCACAAGAAGAACGGCTCCAGCAGCCAGCATGCTACCAGGCTTAGTGCCGCCTTTAGGGCGTTCTATGGGGGGTTGAGGTTTAACCTGGTCACAGCCGCTAATACTTTCATAAGAACGCACCAATTCTTCACCGGGAATATCCAATATCCGGGCATAGCTGCGTAAATACCCTTTCACGAAAGTGGCGTTGGGTAAAGCTCGATAATCGTCTGCCTCTAGGGCTTTCACTACACCAGGAGAAAGATTCAGCTTGTTGGCCGCTTCCGCCACGGTTAATTGCTTGGCTTCGCGGGCCTTCTGTAAACGAGCACCTGGAGAAGACGCCAATAGCTCGCTTACACCGTTATCGGGTTTGCTGTTGGCGGCGGGTTTTCCAGGTAATGCTGTCATAATCAGAGCGACGCTTTATATTCTTTGTACTCTTTCGAGCCAGGGAATAGATTCTTTAATGCTAGCTCATAACTAGCAAGTTTGTTTTTGTCCCCCAGAATCCGCTGCAAACGAATACCCAACCACAACTGACGGGCCGAGGACTGTGCAAAAGACTCATAATGGGTCAGGTAGCGCTTGGCCATCAGATTATTACCTTCCACCATGTATATCTCTGCCATTTCCAGCAAGGATACGGGCATTTTCGGATTAAGCTGCAAAGCACGGTTAAAAGCAGCCTTGGCCTTTTCCTTATCGTCCAACTTCAGGTAACACACACCCAGGTTTTCAAATGCGGTGTAACGACGGGAATAGCGGTAATCCTTAACGACCATTTCCAGCTGCTCAACGGCTTCGTTGTAGCGCCCGCGCTCAAACAAGTGTGCAGCATAATTATTACGCGCCTGAGAAAAATCCGGATCAAAGGACAATGCCATTTTAAAATGCTTTTCGGCCTGTTCAGGCTCGCCTTCCATATTGTAGAACAGTGCATAAGCATTATTTACCGACGCACTATCTGGAGAGATTTCATAGGCACGCTTTAACGTACGATGAGCATCCCCCATTTGCCGCTTTTGCATGTAGCGAATACCCGCTTCCACATAAGCTTCAGATGCCTTTTTAGGATCTCGGTTTTTCGCCAGAGGATCATTGGTTTCCGTCACACAGCCCACCATCAATAGGCTAATCCAGGCCGCAATCAGCAGGCTGGAATAACGCTTTAGCTGTGCTGTGGAAAGTTTGATCAACTGAATTACCTCATCTGATTAACAGGGATTTTATTTTTACCCGCTTTGCGAGCTGCCACTTTGGCTTGCCATTGCTCGGAGCGCCGGGTTCGATCTTCCACTTTACCAACCAACTGACCGCAAGCCGCATCAATATCATCACCGCGAGTGGTGCGAATGGTGGTGACATAGCCTGCCTGCATCAACCGATCCTGAAATGCTTTAATACGTAACCCGTTGGGCCGTTTGTAACCTGAATCAGGAAATGGGTTGAACGGAATTAGGTTAATTTTTGATGGCACATCTTGCAACAGTTCTATTAACTGTTCGGCGTGCTCGAATTTGTCATTCACACCATTGATCAAAACGTATTCCATGGTAACACGGCGAGTATCGGGAAATCTGTGCACGTATTCTCGACATGCAGCCATTAAATCCTTGAGCGGATACTTTTTATTAATGGGCACCAGCTCGTTGCGCAATTCGTCATTGGGGGCATGCAGAGAGACGGCCAAGGCCACATCAATACGCTCATACAGCTCATACATCTGCGGTACCACACCGGAGGTGCTCAAAGTCAGGCGTTTTTTCGCTACACCATAGCCCAAATCGTCTTTCATGATTTCCATAGCGGAAATCACATTTTCAAAATTGAGCAAGGGTTCACCCATACCCATCATTACCACGTTGGTAATGTTGCGCACACCTTTATTTTCAGGCGGCCCAAACGAACGCTGTGCTATCCACATTTGGCCAACGATTTCCGCCACTGACAGGTCGCGCTGAAAGCCCTGTTTTCCAGTGGAACAAAAGCTACAATCCAGAGCGCAACCCACCTGAGATGACACGCACAGAGTGCCGCGCTTGCCGTCTGGAATGAACACGGTTTCTACTTTGTTGCCATTATCCAGCTGTACCACCCATTTGCGGGTGCCATCTTTGGAGAAGTGCTCCAAGGCCACATCAGGACCACTAATCTCTGCCACTTCGGCCAACTTTTCCCTCAGTTTCTTGCCCAGGTTAGTCATTTGCTCGAAGTCATCAACACCGAAAAAATGTATCCACTTCATCACTTGATGGGCACGGAAGGGCTTTTCACCGATGGATTCGAAAAACGCTTCCAACTGCTGACGGCTCATGCCCAGCAAATTGAGTTTTGTTGCGTTTTCCTGCGTCATGGTACACCTGCTTTAAACTGTATGGTTCTTGTCGCCAAAATACGACAAATGGAGTCTATAAGACTCCATTTGATCTAATCCTAGCCTAATTTGGGGCCAATGAAAGCCCCGGGCATGGGCTTATCGAGTGCGAGGGCACAGCTCACTTTCTGCGAAGAAGTAAGCAATCTCACGAGCTGCGGAAGTTTCGGAGTCAGAACCGTGCACAGCGTTTTCATCAATGGTTTGAGCGAAGTCGGCGCGGATAGTTCCTTCGGCTGCTTCTTTAGGGTTGGTAGCGCCCATCAGTTCACGGTTCAATGCAATAGCATTTTCGCCTTCCAAAACTTGAACCACAACAGGACCAGATGTCATAAAAGCCACCAGATCGTTGTAGAAAGGACGTTCTTTGTGCTCAGCGTAAAAACCGCCTGCAACCTTATCAGACAGATGAACCATTTTAGCGGCAACGATTTTCAGACCGGCTTTTTCGAAGCGAGTCAGGATTTCGCCGATTACATTCTTACCAACTGCATCGGGCTTGATGATCGAAAGGGTGCGTTCTACCGCCATGGTTCTCTCCACAATATCATTAAATCAAT
Source organism: Ketobacter sp. (assembly GCA_041626995.1). Classification (GTDB taxonomy): domain Bacteria; phylum Pseudomonadota; class Gammaproteobacteria; order Pseudomonadales; family Ketobacteraceae; genus Ketobacter. The sequence continues at coordinate 12,658 of JBFKSL010000013.1, forward strand.
GGGTTATAGCATTTCCTGGTGGGTTTACGGTGGTAGCCTGCGCCGCGCCAGGATTGAAAGCGGCGATTATACTCAGGTTTGTTGCAGTTTAATATATTAACTACGCAACCTTTGCAGCACAGTAGTCACGGTGTCGATGGCAAACTGAATATCCTCTTCCGTGGTAAAACGCCCCAGGGAAAAGCGCACCGACGCCAGCGCTAAATCATCATCCAACCCCAGACTCTTCACCACATAGGAAGGCGCCACCGTAGCGGAATTGCAGGCACTACCGGAGGACACGGCCAGGTCATTCAAGGCCATCATCAAGGTTTCACCATCCACCCCATCAAACGCCACATTAAGAATGCCGCTCACACGCTGCTGAGGATGCCCATTTAAGTGAATCCCATTCAACTGGGACATACCCTGCCAAAGCTGCTCTCGCAAGCCGGTGATATGTTGGCACTCTTGCTCCAAATTCTGCTTAGCTATAGCAAATGCCTCACCCATGCCCACGATCTGGTGAGTGGGTAAGGTTCCTGAACGCATCCCACGCTCATGGCCACCGCCATGGATTTGCGCAGCCAGCTTTACCTGAGGGTTGCGACGCACATAAAGCGCTCCAATGCCCTTGGGGCCGTAGACTTTATGTGATGAAAAAGAGATCAAATCCACTGGAGTTTGTGTTACGTCCAATGGAATTTTACCTGCACTCTGTGCAGCATCCACATGAAGCAAGATATCGTTTTTACGTGTAATTTGAGCAATGGCATCAATATCGGTAACCGTACCCAGCTCATTGTTCACCTGCATCAGGGAAACAAGAAAGGTGTCTGGCCGAATGGCTTGCTCAACTTGCCGTGGGGAGATAATGCCTTTTGTATCGGGCTTTAGATAAGTTACCTCAACGCCTTTGGATTCCAAAAACTGGCAGGTATCCAATACGGCTTTGTGCTCAATGGCTGAGGTGATGATATGGTTGCCGCGTTCCGCATACTGTTCTGCGGCACCCTTAATGGCCAGGTTATCCGACTCAGTGGCACCGGAGGTCCAGATAATTTCCCGCGATTCCGCACCGACGAGATCAGCCACCTGCTGGCGAGCACTTTCTACAGCCTCTTCAGCCTGCCAACCATAGAAATGGGAACGAGATGCTGGATTGGCAAAAATACCATCCAGGGTTAGGTAACCTGCCATTTTTTCCGCCACCACAGGGTCAACCGGTGTGGTGGCAGCGTAATCGAAATAAACCGGGCGCATTACAACCTCGACTGCGGGTTAATCAGGCCCGAATTATATCAAATCTCACTAATGGATAGTCGACCTTCGTTGTCGCGAGCATTTTCTTTTTGCAGGCGATCCTGACGCTCAGCCACTTTACGAATCTCAGAGCGATCTACCAGGCTTTGAATACTGATATCAGAAAGGAAATCATGAATCTGTCGGCTTAGATCCTGCCATAAATCATGGGTCAGACAGACCTCACCATCCTGACAATCACCATTTCCGGCACAGCGGGTAACATCCACCTTTTCATCGACGGCATCGATGATTTCTGCCACATAGATTTCGTTGCCTGCACGGCTTAGTTTATAACCGCCGCCAGGGCCACGTACGCTGGTAACTAATCCATTTTTGCGCAGCTTTGCAAACAACTGTTCCAGGTAGGAAATGGAGATTCCCTGCCGCTCGGATATATCCGCCAGACTAACGGGGCCAGACTGTGCGTGGAGGGCGAGATCCAATAGCGCAGTAACTGCGTAGCGCCCTTTCGTTGTTAACTTCATCGTTCAATATCTCCCGGTGCATGGGCCTACTTTTGATAGACCTGATGGCATTGTGATATTTCCGACTAAATTAGTCAACTTTTGACGCAGAGGCCGGCGGAGGCTCTTTTTCACCCTCCTCAAACACCTCATCATGGATCTCAGGAAGCTTCTGGCCACAATCAGAGCCCATGGCTTCCAAAGCATCGCTCATGGTTTTCACCTTCTCGTCCACAGCGTGCATATGATCCAGCATCTTGCGTATAGATTGAGCTATGGGGTCAGGCATGTCCGGCGTCATACCATAAGCATCAAAGCCAATTTTACTTGCCATGGCCTGGCGCTGCTGTTCTTTCTGACAGTCCACATCCTGATCCTTGCAGATGATACGACCAGGAATACCCACTACCGTGGCACCCATGGGAACTTCTTTATTGACCACGGCATTGGAACCGATCCGGGCATTTTCCCCTACGGTAATAGGGCCAAGCACTTTAGCGCCAGCACCCACCACAACACCATTCATTAAAGTTGGGTGACGCTTACCCTTGTTCCAGGTAGTACCACCCAGGGTAACGCCATGATATAGGGTAACGTCGTCACCCACTTCCGCAGTTTCGCCAATCACCACGCCCATGCCGTGATCAATGAAGAAACGACGACCAATGACTGCACCAGGGTGGATTTCAATACCCGTTAACCAGCGGGAAAAGGTGGAAATCATGCGCGCTAGAAGTTTAAAGTTCATCACCCACAATTTATGGGCCATGCGATGCAATAACAATGCATGCAAACCTGGGTAGTTCAGCAGAACTTCAATGGCATTACGAGCAGCCGGGTCACGATGGAATACAGACTGAATATCTTCACGAATACCTTCAAACATAACGCTTCCCTATTTGCTCTCTTTTACGCGCTTTTGCATGGTGGACAGCACGCCGCGCATCAAATTCATTTCCAGGCGATCCATACGTGTGCGCATAAAAAGCCGACGGGCTCGAGTCATAAGCTGTTTAGGATTATTGGGGTCGAAAAAGCCAATATCAAGCAAGGTTTCCTCGAAGTGCTTCATAAAACGCTCCATATCTTCCGCGCTTACCAAAGGTTCATCCCAATCCATAAACTCCATGGGCATCGCTGACTTCTTCTCAGCGGGTTGAGCTTCCATGGCCAGAGCCGCCACACGCATCTCATAGCAGATCACCTGAACCGCCGACGCCACATTTAGTACAGAATAGGTCTCATTGCCGGGGATGCTGACATGGTAATGACAGCGTCGCAGTTCTTCGTTGGTAAGACCAGCGTCTTCCCTGCCAAACACAATGGCAATATCGGCACCTTTTGGCTCATTTTTGACAAGCTCTGTAGCTTCGCGTGGTGTCACCAGGGGCCAGGGAATAGAACGCATACGGGCACTGGTACCGATCACCATCTGGCAATCGGCAATGGCTTCGTCCAGGGTATCCACCACGGTGGCATTGTGCAGTACATCCGCCGCGCCACTGGCTCTGGCAGTGGCTTTTGCGGTGGGAAACTCCACGGGTGCAACCAGACACAGATCACTCACCCCCATGGTTTTCATGGCGCGGGCAGCCGCTCCAATATTGCCAGAGTCGCTGGTGTTGATCATTACAATGCGTATACGGTCGAGCAGTTCCATGGGGCTTCCTACTTACGGGGCGAAAAGACGCCAAAACAAAGGGCGCAAATGGTAACAGATTTGCCCACCTTCATACTATTTCTGCTATTATTCGCCCCCCGCGATTTTCCTGAGGATTCACCCATGCAGCCTATGCTGAACACCGCTTTGGAAGTGGCCCGCGCCACCGCCGATATGATTTATAAGGCCTATGAACGGGTGGATACCCTGGACGTGGAAGCCAAAGGTGCCAACGACTTTGTCACCCGAGTGGACCGAGCCTCAGAAGAGATGATTATTGAGGGCCTGCGCAAACGCTACCCCAGGCACAGTTTTCTAGGGGAAGAGTTCGGCCTGCAAGAGGGTGAAGATAAGGATTACGTGTGGGTAATTGATCCGCTGGATGGCACCACCAACTTTATCCATGGTATTCCTCAATTCGCCATTTCCATTGCTCTGAAAGTAAAAGGTCAGCTGGAAGTGGCAGTGGTGATCAACCCCGTTTCCAAAGAAGAATTCACTGCCAGCCGTGGCCGGGGTGCGCAATTGAATGGCCGCCGCATTCGAGTATCAAAGCGGGCAAAACTGGATGGAGCCTTGCTTTCCACTGGTTTCCCCTTCCGCCCTGACCAAAATCGCATCTTTGATGCCTATATGGGCATGTTTGGTGATTTTGCCAAGGCTACTGCCGGCATTCGTCGTGCTGGCGCCGCCTCACTGGATTTGGCTTATGTCGCTGCTGGCCGCTATGACGGTTTTTGGGAGTTTGGCCTGTCAGAATGGGATATGGCGGCAGGAACCTTGCTAATTACAGAAGCAGGCGGCCTAGTTGGCGACCTGAAAGGTGGCATGGATCACCTAAAGAGTGGCAATATTGTCTGCGCTCCGCCTAAGTTATTTAAGGCAATGCTACAAACTATCCATCCACATATGCTTAAATAGAAAAAATTCGCTATACTGAACTCTACGCGCTCTACGAAAGGACGAGGTTTCAGTATGAATTGGCAAGAATTAAAAGCGGAAGTGATGGCATTTATTGAAAGCTTGAAAGAAGCATTTCAACCTGATCAGCCAGCACTGAGACCGATTCCGGTTGAAAGACAAAGACCAGATGAGCGTCGACGCGAAGAGTATCGCCGTTATTAATTAGTTCGTCTCCTCACTAAAAAAATGCCAGCTTGAAGCTGGCATTTTTTTATGAGGTTTATTTCCTTTCTGCACTCAGCTTAAGGAACATCATCCACAATCACTTCCTGCTCAAGAAAATCTTCTCTGCTAATGTTCTGCACCAACAGCAAGTTACTAGCCACATAGATGGATGAGTAGGTTCCTACTACCACACCCACGATCAACGCCACAGCAAATGCAAAGATCATTTCACCACCTAACACCGCCAAGGCGACCAACACCAGCAAGGTGGTTAAAGAGGTTACCAAGGTACGACTTAAGGTTTGATTCAACGAACCATTAATGATTTCTTCGGCTGTGCCAGCCCGATCCTTACGGAAGTTTTCACGCACTCGGTCATACACCACGATGGTATCGTTGAGGGAATAACCGATAACGGCGAGTAATGCAGCCAAAGCCGTCAAATCGAAATTCAAACCCAATAGAGAAAAGAAACCCAACGTGATAATCACATCATGAAACAGAGCAACCACCGCACCTACGGCGAATTTAAAGCGGAAACGCAAAGTTACGTAGATAAGCATTAAACCCAACGCCAAAATTAACGCCGTACCACTTTTATCACGCAGTTCTTCGCCCACTTGTGGGCCCACGAATTCCACGCGCTTCAAGGTTACACTGGAATCAGCGGACTGCAATAAGGCAACAACGTTATCACCCACCTTGGCTTTATCCTCTCCTTCCACAGGAGGCACACGTACCAGCACCTCCTCGGAACGACCAAAGTGCTGCACGCTGGCATCTGAATAAGGGCTGCTCTTTAACAGTTCGCGAATGGGTTCTAACTGAGCAGGCTTTTCGTATTCCACTTCGATTTGGGTGCCACCGGTAAAATCCAAACCCAGGGCCAAAAAGCGCGTACTTAAAGAAACGATGGAGCCCACGATCAAAATAATGGAAAGCAAACCCATTACTTTGCGCAAACCCATAAAATTAAAACTCATTGTATTGCTCATATGGGTTCTCCTAAATGCTCAGTTTCTTGAGTGCACGACCGCCGTAGAGCAAATTCACGATAGCGCGAGTACCTACGATGGCGGTAAACATGGAGGTTAAGATACCGATGGATAAGGTCACAGCGAAACCTTTCACTGGGCCGGAACCAAACGCAAATAACACCAAGCCCACCAAGAGCGTGGTAATGTTGGCATCAAGGATCGTTAAGAAGGCTCGATCATAACCGGCATTGATAGCAGCGTGTGGCGTTATACCGTTGGCCATTTCTTCCCGTATCCGGGCGAAAATCAGCACGTTGGCATCCACCGCCATACCCACGGTTAATACAATACCCGCCATACCGGGCAGAGACAGTGTTGCACCAGGAATGATGGACATCACCGCGACCAGCAAAAACAGGTTAAGCATCAAAGCAATATTGGCAATCATACCGAACGCTTTATACCACACCACCATAAACACCATTACCGCAGCAAACCCCGCAAGCAATGATTTTAAACCGGCTTCGATGTTTTGTTGGCCTAAGCTGGGGCCTACCGTGCGCTCTTCCACAAAGTACATGGGAGCGGCCAGGGCTCCAGCGCGAAGTAACAGGGAAAGCTCTTTGGCTTCGGCAGGGCTATCCAGGCCGGTGATGCGGAAGCTGTTACCCAACGAGCTTTGAATCGTCGCCACATTGATCACTTCACGGGTTTCTTTGGTAACAACTTTGGTGATTTCTTCCCCGTTCTCCATCACGGTTGTAAGTTCAGGCTCCAGCTCAATAAACACAACCGCCATAGAATCTTTGATGTGCTTACTGGTTACCTTAATCATGCGACGGCCACCAGTGCTGTCTAACTCAATATTTACTTGTGGTCGACCATTCTCATCGTAGCCTGTGCTGGAATTAATTACGCGATCACCCGTTACGATCACGTTTTTCTTTAACAAGACCTGACGACCGCTTCCGCGCATGGGTAAAAATTCTGAACCCGCTGGTGCACGGCGCACAGAAAGCGGATCATTTTCCCAATCCACTAAACGGAACTCCAAATTCGCGGCGCGACCAATAATACGTTTGGCCTGAGCCGTATCCTGAATACCCGGCAACTGAATGACAATTCGGTTAGCACCCTGGCGTTGTACCACCGGCTCGGCCACACCCAGCTCATTCACACGGTTTCGCAAACTGGTTAAGTTCTGGCTGATGGCGTAATCCTGAATTTCTTTCACCGCTTGCTCGGTCATTGAAAGCAACAGAGTAGTTACGTTATCCGCTTCTTCTTCCTGCACTAAGAATTCATTAAATTCTTTACGCAAAATGGAACGCACCTGCTCAACGTCCACTTTTTTGGAAAAAGTTAAGCGAATCTGTTCGCCTTCACGGGAAAACTGTTTGTAACGAATGCGATCTTCACGCAAGCGGTCACGAATAGCGTTAAGCGTGTTATCCAACCGAGTAGAGGTGGCCTTTTCCATATCCACCTCCATTAGAAAGTGAACACCACCTCGCAAGTCTAAGCCCAGTTTAATAGGTGAAGCACCCAATGATGCCAGCCACCC
>JBFKSL010000014.1:0-19618 GCA_041626995.1 Ketobacter sp.
CACAGAGAAAGCTTACGTCGTGTGCGACAATGCTGGCCCACGCAGTGAATTAGGTATGTATTTACTGCTAAAAGCAGGCTTGCATGCCTATTTACTGGAAGAAAGTGGCGAGCAAAACGGTTAATTTTCTAATCGACGGTGGGATTCGTTATCCAGTGTGAATATACTGAGTACAGTTTTCAACAGCTAGTACCAGTATGAGAGAATTGCTCAACATATCAGTTCGCCAATGGCATCCATCTTATATGCAACAGCTCCTGCTTTTGCTTTGCTTATGTCTGTGCAATTCCAGCTGGGCCAGTGTAGAACTTACCTCAACACAATACTCGATACAGATCACCCAAAAAGTTCTCTATTTTGAAGACTTGGACAATCAGTACCAACCTCAGGACTTCTTAAACCCGGAACTGCTGCAACAATTCACCCCGGCCCGCACCCCCATTTTGCGTATGGGCTATACCGGTGCCACACTCTGGCTTAGGCTGCAAATTAACAGCAAACTGCCTCATAACAGCTTCGCGTTGCTGCACGTTACTCAACCCAACATCAGCGTACTAAAAGCCTTTCGGGTTGAACAGCAGGCACTGGCATTAGTGGAAGCCGCCGGTAATACTGTGGAGGGCATTCACGCCAATGTGCGCCATAAAGCACCAGTACTGCAGTTGCCCATTGAGCCAGGGGCTAACAATGAATTCCTGATCGAAGTGCAATCGAAACAATACATGACCTTCTCATTGCACTTAACCAGCCCAGCTACCTTCTACCAACTTCAATTTCGTGAACAACTATTAACAGGCATTGTTATTGGCATTATTCTCAGCCTGTTCTTGTATGGCATTGTGGGCTTCGTCAAACACCGCGACCCCAATTACACAAACTACGCAGCTTACGCGTTATGTATAGCGTTTTATATGAGCGCCACCCTGGGTTACATTGGCTATTACTGGTTTAGCATACCCGGTTTGCATAATCGCCTGGAAGCCCTTGCCATTCTGATGCTTTCCGCCACCGCACTGCAATACACCCGCACGCTGTTTGATTTGCCCCGCTCCCGTCGACACCTGGATACACTGATTAAAATTGCTCTAGCAATGGTGTTGGTGTTCTGGATGCTCAGCTTCGTGTTATCCCAGCAAGCCACTTCATTACTATCCACTATGGCGGCTGCCATTGTGTTCCCGCTCAACGCCTATGCCACCACATTACGCGCAATGGACGGTTGCTCTCCAGCACGCATGCTACTGATTCCGCGGATTGCATTATTAATTGTGGCCGCAGTTACCGCACAAAACGCTTTGGGAATTCTGGCCTATGACAACGAAACCTTATGGTGGCTTTTAATCGCCATATTCACAGAAGGCTTTGCAGGCTTGCTGGCCCTAAACATACGGCAAAGAAAAGTGGAAAAGCTGGAACAAAAGCGGCTGCAATACAATGCAGTGATAAAGGCGGAACGCCAAGCCAAAACCGAATTTATTTCTCAGATCAGCCACGAAATCCGCACCCCCATGAATGGTATTTTGGGTATGGCCGAACTGTTGGAGGATTCCCCCCTATCCCCGTCCCAAGAAGAATATCTTCACACCATCACCGCTTCGGGCAACAACCTGCTGAAAATTTTGGACGACATTCTGGATTATTCGAAAATTGAAACCGGTAATTTAAAACTGGATATCGCTTCCTTTGATATCGGCTCCATGCTCACGGAATGCGTGGACATGTTCAAGCACCGTGCCGAAGAAAAAAATATTGAGCTGATCACGAATATTCAAAACGATGTACCGTTCCAAGTGAAAGGCGACCCCACCCGTATTCGCCAGGTGCTGGCCAACCTGGTTTCCAACGCCATTAAGTTCACTGATCGGGGCGAAGTGGTTATTAATATCGGCAAAGATGCCCAGCGTGCCAACAACTATATCCGCTTTGATGTTACCGACACCGGCATTGGTATCAGCAAAGATCAGCTGGGCTATCTGCTTGAAGAACATAACAATCACCTGGACAAGATCGACCACCATGGACTGGGGCTACCCATTTCGCAGAAGCTCGTACGCATCATGCATGGCGAAATCGGTGCCGAAAGCCAGCCCAACAGGGGCAGCAATTTCTGGTTTAGCATTCCCCTGGAGCCCGACCCGGAAGGCCAGGACATGCCACTGATAGCTGAGCAGCTAAATGGCCTGCGCTTGTTAGTGGTGGACGACAATGCATCCTGCCGCCTGGTGATTCAGCAGCAAGCCAACAGCTGGGGCATGCAGGTACAAACCGCTGTAAACGGACGTCAGGCTTTAGCCTTAATGCACAATCAGGCCACCATTAATGAGCCCTTTGATATTGTGATTCTGGACCACGAAATGCCAGGCATGACCGGCATGGAATTGGCGGCAAAAATCAAAGAAGACATTCTGATTCATAAAGCGCCACTGGTACTCATGCTTACCGGCCTGGGCATGGCGCCCAGCACCACTGCGGCACGAAACGCGGGCATTCGTAGAGTAATCAGCAAACCGGTTACCGGGCGTCATCTAAAAGTCACCCTGCTGGAAGAATTGGCTCATTTACGCCGCATTCAGGCCGATCACCCAGTGGACGCACCCAACGGCGAACCGCTGTCTTCGATGCATATCCTTGTGGCTGAAGATCATCATCTGTCGCAAAAAGTGGTACGAGGTATGCTGTCGCGCCTGGGTATGCAAGCCACCACGGTGGATACCGGCTTGGCAGCACTGAAAAAAGTGAAAGAACAGAATTTCGACTTGATCTTAATGGATTGCGATATGCCGGAGATGAACGGCTTCGACGCCACTCGCGCCATTCGCCAATGGGAACAGGAAACCGGACGCCAGCCAACACCCATCATTGCATTAACTGCCCACATCATGGATGAACACAAAGAACGCAGCCTACAATGTGGCATGAATGCCCATTTGGCCAAACCCATAGAAATGAGCGAGTTGCGAGACCTGCTGCTACGCTGGACCGCGCACCCGCAATCCTCAGCCAGCTAGTTAGCGGGCACAGTTCGCCCTTCGGCCCAATGTTTCAGCTGCGCCATTTGCTCTGCCATCACCACCGACAAGGGTTGCGTTGAAGCAATTTCATGCAAAAGATGCTGCACATCCAACTCGGTATCTTCTGCCTGGCAGCGATACAACCCGGCCACGACTACCTGCTCAATTTCAGCACCCGAAAAGCCATCACTGGCGCGCGCTAACAACTCCAAGTCCAAACTGTCTGGATCATGAAAACGCTTTTTAAGATGGATGGAAAAAATTTCTCGGCGAATCACTTCATCTGGAAGATCCACAAAAAAGATTTCATCCACGCGCCCTTTGCGCACCAGCTCCGGTGGCAAACGAGAAATATCATTGGAAGTTGCCACTAAAAAAACCGGCGTTTTGCGTTCCGCCATCCAGGTTAACAATGTGCCTAAGATTCGTTTTGAGGTGCCGTTATCGCTGCCTTCAGTGGTAATGGCTTTTTCAATTTCATCCAACCACAACACACAAGGCGCCAAGGTATCGGCCAGGGCCAACGATTCGCGCAAATTACGTTCGGTTTCCCCAATAAACTTGTTATACAACGCTGCAAAATCCAAACGTAGTAGGGGCACACCCCACATACCCGCCACCGCTTTTGCCGCCAGGCTTTTGCCGCCTCCTTGCACACCCAATAACAGCACGCCTTTGGGGCTATCCACCCCTTCTACTGGATTTAAAAAGCTGTTTTGCCGTTTTGCCAACCAGTCCTTTAGGTTGGATAAACCGCCCACATCGGCAAAACTGGAAGTATCGTATTCATAATGCAACACGCCATCCATGCCCAGCAGCTCAAACTTGGCTTTATTCAGCTCCGGTAGATCAGAAGCCGTAATGGCGCCATCATCAAAAATCACGCCTCGCGCCAAACGGCGAGCATCGGAATGGGTTAAGCCCCGTAGATTGGCCACCAACTTGGTTAAAGTACGGTTATCGGTTTTAACCTTCATGCCCCGGTTCTGGTTCGACCAGACGGTGGCTTCTTCCTTCACCAGATGCATCAATTGTTCATCATTAGGCAACGACAATTCCATTTGTGCGCAGTAACGTTGCAACTCTTTTGGAATCTCCAATTGATGGCTAAGCAGAATTACCGAATGCTGATGCCGCTCATGATGCATGGCAATTTCTTTTAACAGGCGGATGATTTTTGGCTCATCATTTAAGTAAGGGTGAAAGTCACAAAGTACATACACCCCGGCACGGCCAGTTTTTTTAATGTGCTTTAGTGCTGCATCGGGCTCATCGGTAAATTCTTCCGGCACGCTGTGGGCCAAATCAATACGCACCGTTCCTTCCGTAACAGACCACATAAACACTGGTTTATGCTGTTTGATTCCTGCGTGTTTAATCAAGTCCAGCGCTCGAACTTCCTCATAGGTTTCGATTACAATCAGCGGCACTTTCGATTGCAGCATGATCTCCAGATCCACCAAATCCGGCATGGGAACTCCTGTTAATCCATTGGGTTTTCGTAGAACACGTAATTAGTAGAATAGTCGCTCACTTCAAAATAGACTTTTTTCTCACCAGGATCTTTTTTGTAGTTCTGATTCATATCCAACACGCCGTAACCGAATCGATAGGGGCGCGACTGGCTGCCCGAGGTGGCCGAGGCAGTGGAGAGCTTATCAATATCAATAAACCGTTTTACCAACTTTTCACCGGCATACACATCCAGCACACCGTTGGTGCCAGTCCAGTTTTGAATGGCCCTCCCCAGCGTGTTTTGCGTTTCCTGAGTACAACCGCTTAAGGTTGCAGCGCTGATGCAGGCCACTAGGCCGATATGCTTTATTGCCATTTTGCTGTCCTTTATTTAAGCAAATATAAATTTAATTGTTGCTCCGCTTCAAACCGTGGCCGATTTGGCGCTGCCAATCTGCCCCCGCTACCTTTATAATACCCCGTCTTAGGCAAAGAGTGTTTAGGAATCAATAACATGGCCCGTAATCAACCCCAACGTCGCTACAGCATGTTCGACCGCTTAATCGGTCAGGCCGACAATGCCCTGCGCACCATGGGTCGCGGCCATCCAGGCACTCATCGCCCAAACCCTACTGAGGGAACTGAAATCCCTGAATTGGATGAACGTGAGCGACGCCATGTCGCAGGCTTGATGCGGGTCAATCACACCGGTGAAGTGTGCGCACAAGCGTTGTATCAGGGGCAAGCCGTAACGGCCCGGCTACCGCGCATTCGGCGGCAAATGGAAATATCCGCCCAAGAAGAAGAAGACCATCTGGCCTGGTGCGAACAACGCTTGGATGAGCTAAATAGCCATACCAGTGTGCTTAACCCAATTTGGTACGCTATGTCGTTTGGCATTGGCGCCACCGCCGGTGCCATCGGCGACCGCTGGAGCCTGGGTTTTGTAGAAGAAACGGAATACCAGGTGTGTGCTCACTTACAGAGCCATATGGCGCAGTTACCCGAGCAGGATCTGCGCAGTAAAAGGATTTTAGAGAAAATGCACGACGACGAAGCCCACCACGCCAACACCGCCCGTCGAGCGGGTGCTTCGCCCCTGCCTTTTCCCGTAAAGAAATTAATGTCAGCCGTTTCGAAAGTGATGACGAAAACGGCCTATAAAGTATAGGATTCATTGACTCGCCAAGGGCGAAATCGTCTAGAGCCTGTACTATTATTACTATATCTGTATTCAAGAGCTTAGAGCTTAAACAACTCATCCATGATTCGGCTGCTTACAAACGTCTTGCTGGCATGTCTGTGCCTATTCTCCAGCGCCTTAATAAAGGCCCAGGAACCAATGCTATTGAAAGACGGCTTTGTGCATCAACGCGCCATTAATCAGGCCTATTATCTGCTAACAGACAACCCCGACCTTACCCTGGATCAGGTGCGCTCCAGTTCAGATTGGCAAATTCTGGATAAGGCCTACCCCAGCTTTGGCTTTACCAAACAGTCCATTTGGTTGCGCCTTAGCCTAAAGAACCTGGCGGAAGCCCAGCGCTACATTGTTCAGTTTGAATACCCCCTACTGGACGTGATCGATTATTACTACCCGGATAATAAAGGCAGCTATTTACTCAAACAAACCGGTGACCAACACCCGTTCCGCGATCGGTTATTAAAAGACCGCTACTTTTCCTTTCCTATCGACCTGGAACAAAATCAAACGGTCACCCTCTACTGGCGCCTGCAAAGCCGCGACACCCTAATCGTTCCATTACAAGTTTTCAGCCAAGAACAATACCAGTCCACAGAACGCACCTCACTGCTGTTCTTTGGCATGTACTACGGCGCCATTCTGATCATAATGTTGATCAACTTTTTCTTGTTTTTTTACCTGCGCCAAACCGCCCAGCTGTATTATGTAGGCCTACTGGCGGCCTATGGGGCATTGGAATTATCGCTAAACGGTACCGGCAATATGTACCTGTGGGGTGACATACCTCATATTACGAAGTGGGTGCGGCCAGTGTCCATTGGCGTGCTTAGCATTTTGTTGATCAGCCTGACTCGATCCTTCTTTGAGCTGCGCACCATGCGCATTGGCAAAATCAACCTAGAATATTACGCCTTTTTCCTAGGTTCGGTTTCCATTTTCTCCACCCTGGTGGCGCCATTCGACATCAGTATTCGCTTGGCCATGGTTGCGCTGGCTCTTACCTACCCTGCCGCTATCATCGTAGCCCTAATTCAACTCAAGCACAGCCCTAACGCGGCCAAATACTATCTGGTAGGCTGGTCAAGCTGCATTGGCGGGGCCATTCTTAATATCCTGCGTGCCTTTGGCTTTGTGGAAGTCAACTTCATCACCACTTACGGCTCCCAAATCGGTTCGCTCATCACACTGATCATTTTGAACATGGGGCTAACGGATCAATTCCGCGAGCTGTATCGCAACCGAGAACGCAGCAAAGAACGCATTATCCAACGGCAGGAAAAAATCAATCGCGAGCTGGACATTGCCGTTAAAGAGCGCACCCAGGCTCTGGAACAAAAAACCAAAGAAGCGGAAAAAGCCCGCCAACAGGCCGAACTGGCGCTGGAAGCCAAAAGCCAGTTCTTGGCCACCATGAGCCATGAAATTCGCACTCCCATGAATGGGGTACTGGGGATAACGCAAATGCTGATGGACACGCCACTAAACAGCCATCAAAAACACCTGCTGAATACCATCAAGCATTCCGGCGATGCTCTAGTGGCCATTATCAACGACGTACTGGATTACTCCAAAATCGAAGCAGGCAAACTGCCTTTGGAAAACATCGAATTCAACCTGCGCAATTTACTGGATGAATGCATATCTCTGTTTGCCCGCACCAACGAATCCAAACCCATTCGGGTTATTTTGCATGTAAGCTCAGACACCCCCAATCTAACCCGAGGCGACCCAACTCGCCTGCGACAAATCATCATCAACCTGCTGGGAAACGCGGTCAAATTCACCGAACGCGGTTATGTGGTATTAAAAACCCACTATGACAATATGGAAGGTTTGCTCACCCTATCGATCGTGGATACGGGCATCGGTATCAGCCCATCCCAACAATCCACCCTATTCCAATCCTTTGCCCAGGCAGATTCATCCACCACCCGACGCTTTGGTGGCACCGGTTTAGGGTTATCCATCAGCCAGTCATTGGTGGAGCTTATGAATGGGGAAATAGGCGTAGTGAGCGAAGAAGGCGTTGGCAGCACCTTTTGGTTTACCTTGCCCTATCCCATTGTCGAGTCGGTTGAAGCATTGCCAACCTTATTGAACAAAAGCGTACTAATTATCGATCCTCTGCCAGAGTTTCAACAGGGCGTTAGCGAGATACTTTCCACCTGGGGCATGAAGCCCATCTTATTACACGAAGCCCATAGTGACATAAAACCGGACTTAATCATTCAAAACGACGACCTCGCTCAAGAACAATTGGAATCCATTAAAGCCATTCCTTGCCCGCGTTTGCATGTGCACAGCACCCCACAGGAAGAAGAGCCCAGCACCAATTGCTTATACGAGCCGGTAACCCAAACTCATCTGCGTCAGGCCATTTTGTTACAACTGATTGGCGATACCCAATCCGTAGACACCACCAATAATCAGCGCGACTTCAGTCAGCTAAAAGTACTGGTTGCAGAAGACAATATGGTCAACCAGATGGTGATTCGTGGGCTGCTGAAGAAATTCAAAATCTCCCCCGCCATTGCCTGCGACGGTTTAGAAGCAGTGCGTAACGTGGAACAATCCAGCGAGCCCTATGATTTAATTTTTATGGACTGCGAGATGCCCAACCTGGATGGCTACAAAGCAACGCAACAACTGCAAACCTTGCCAGCCTGTGAACGCACTCGCATTGTGGGGTTAAGTGCCCACGCCATGGAGGAGCACCGGCAGGCAGGTTTAAATGCGGGCATGGCAGCTTTTCTAACCAAGCCAGTAAACCTTGATACTTTGGCAGAAGAGCTTTCGATTACGATCAATAGAAAATTTAATTAGGCGGTTTTCTTTTCAAATCTTTCTTTTCTTCAAAAAATGATCACCAATTCGTAAACTTTTTGCCTTCACTTTCTGCCAGTTCTGATACAATTAACCACAAATCATGAGCAGCAAAGGAAATCGCTGCCCATGGACCAACTGGAGTTATTGAAAGCCGAGCTGTTAACCCACTCACTTTCCAATAAAAAGAAATGACAATCAGGGCCTATGCAGGAAACTGACACCGCAATTGAAACGGAAGCCTGTTTTAAATTAAAAGGCAGCCGGGTCACCATGACAATATTAGAGCTCTACCATTATGACTATCAGAGCTTTAACGATACCCTCACCGCCACAATCAGCACCGCACCGGATTTTTTTCAACAAACACCAGTGATACTGAGTTTGGAAAGGTGCCCCGATGAATGTGAAATCGACTTTATTGAGCTGAGTGAACTGTGCCGGGAATATGGCATGGTGCCTGTGGCCATTCGTGGTGGCAGCGAGGATCAAACCCTCTCGGCCAATGTGGCTGGGTTACCCACATTACCACCGGCCAGTGCCACCAACAAAAGCCACGACTTGGTAAGTGAAACCAAAATTACCATTCAGGAAGTGGAAGTGCCCATCAGCGCCAATAAGCTGATCAAAACCCCCGTGCGCTCCGGACAACAGATCTATGCCCCCGGTGGCGATCTGATTGTGATGGCACCCGTGAGCGCTGGCGCAGAAATTTTGGCTGACGGCAATATTCACGTGTATGCACCCTTACGTGGCCGCGCCCTAGCCGGTGTCAACGGCGACACCGACGCCCGAATTTTTTGCCAAAGCCTGGAAGCAGAACTGATTTCCATCGCTGGCAACTATAAAGTAAATGAAGACCTTCAAGGTAACCTATGGAAAAAATCCATTAAGGCCTGCCTTGAGAACGATCAACTGATTATCGACCCACTGTAAAACGACATAGAGGATACGACATTGGCAGAAATCATCGTGGTGACCTCAGGGAAGGGAGGCGTTGGTAAAACCACTACTAGCGCAGCTATCGGAACTGGACTGGCACTAAAAGGCCATAAAACCGTTATTATCGATTTTGATGTGGGTTTACGAAACCTAGACTTAATCATGGGTTGTGAACGCCGCGTGGTATACGACTTCGTTAACGTGATCAACGGCGAAGCCAACCTGAACCAGGCGCTGATCAAAGACAAGCGCGTGGAAAACCTCAGCATCCTGCCCGCCTCCCAAACCCGGGACAAAGACGCCCTTACCCAGGAAGGCGTACAGAAAGTATTGGATGAACTGAAGAAAACCCACGACTACATTATCTGTGATTCACCCGCGGGCATCGAGAAAGGCGCTCACATGGCCATGTACTTTGCCGATCGCGCTTTAGTGGTGACCAACCCGGAAGTGTCATCCGTGCGCGATTCTGATCGCATATTGGGCATTCTACAAAGCAAAACCCTACGCGCCGAAAAAGGGGAAGAGCCCATTAAAGAACACCTGATTCTCACCCGCTATTCACCAGAGCGCGTGGAACGAGGCGAAATGTTAAGCGTAAAGGACGTGGAAGAAATCCTCTCCATTCCGCTTTTAGGCGTAGTTCCTGAATCCAAAGCCGTGCTGTCTGCCTCTAACCAGGGCCAACCGGTGATTCTGGACGCAGAAAGTGATGCGGGCCAGGCCTACAGTGATGCAGTGGGCCGCATGTTAGGCGAAGACATCGAACACCGCTTCTTGAACGCCAGTAGGAAAGGCATCCTGTCGCGCATGTTCGGGGGAAGATAATGAGTTTCTTTGATTATTTTAAATCCAAAAATAAAAGTACTGCCAGCGTTGCCAAAGAGCGCTTGCAGATTATCGTTGCTCATGAACGCACACAACAAAATCAACCTGACTACCTGCCCGCTTTACAGCGGGACTTGGTGGCGGTGATCAGCAAATATGTGCCAATCAGTGATGAAATGGTAGCTGTCACCTTGGATAAAAACGAAGATTGCGCTGTATTGGAATTGAACATTACTCTGCCGGAGGCGGAAGCGGTTTCATAACCCTTTGCCCCCGGCCATTGCTCTTCGCCTGGGTAAGCGTGATAATTACGTGACATTTTTGCTGTAATAAAATTGTTATGGCGATAGAAATGACACCACACAGCAAAAAATCTGTTCTGATCATTGAAGACGAAAGGGATATTGCACAACTGCTGCAATTGCACCTAACGGAATTCTGCGATCAAGTAAGCCTTGCCGAAGACGGCCACCAAGGCCTGCACCTTGCCCAGTCCCACCCCTGGGATCTCATTATCCTTGATCTACGTCTTCCCGGTATCAGCGGCCTGGATATTTGCAAACAACTGCGCAGCTCGGAGAGCTATATTCCCATCCTCATGCTTACTGCCAAATCCTCGGAACTCGACCGTGTGCTAGGCCTGGAGATCGGCGCCGATGACTACCTCACCAAGCCTTTCAGCATCCAAGAACTTGTAGCAAGGGTAAAAGCCATCTTTCGTCGTTGCGAAGCTCTACAGCGCAATCAAAAACAGGAACAGACCACGACTCTGCAAGCAGGCAGCCTATTCATCGATGTGGCAAAACGACAAGCCAGTCGCGAAGGTACCCCCATCGAACTCACCGCCCGCGAATTCGACTTACTGCATCACTTTGCGGCCAACCCCGGTCGCGTTTTTAATCGTTCCCAACTGTTGGATTCCGTGTGGGGCTATGGCCACGATGGTTACGAACACACCGTAAATTCCCACATCAATCGTCTGCGCTCCAAAATTGAGCCCGACCCAGCCAACCCCACCCATATCATAACAGTGTGGGGTGTGGGCTATCGGTTTGGACAATGACGCTGTTTAATCGTCTTTATATCAAACTGGCCATCAGCCTGGTGGTAGTGTTTATCATCATTGGCACCGCGCTGTTACTGCTTACTCGCAACGCTATGGAGCGCTACTATCAGGAAATCACCCAACGCCTAAATGCCTCTGTAGCCATGTATGTGACTGGCGAGCTGGAATTGATTTCCGACGGCGAAGCCAACCCAGAAGCGGTAAAACAACTGGCTCATCATGCCATGATTATCAACCCGGCTATTGAAGTGTATTTATTGAACCCCGAAGGCAAAGTGATCAGTCATGCTCTGGGGGAAAATCAAGTCAGGGAC
Organism: Ketobacter sp.; assembly: GCA_041626995.1. Taxonomy (GTDB): domain Bacteria; phylum Pseudomonadota; class Gammaproteobacteria; order Pseudomonadales; family Ketobacteraceae; genus Ketobacter. The sequence goes on from JBFKSL010000014.1 coordinate 11,644, forward strand.
AACCAGGTTGACCTCAAGCCAGTACAAAAATTTTTGCAAGGGCAGCAGAAACTACCGCTTGTGGGAGAAGACCCGCGCAACCCAGGCAAAAAGAAAATTTTCAGCGCATCACCCGTGAATAACAATGGCCAACTGGAAGGCTATGTGTATATTGTTTTGGAAGGTAAAAAAAGAGACGAGCTGGCTAACAGCATCTATAACAGCCAAGTATTTAGAGTGAGCGCAGCAACTGTAATCGCTTGCCTGCTATTTGGATTAATCTGCGCATTACTGATTTTTTCGCGCTTAAGCCGCAAACTGGAAACGCTAACAGCAAAAGCAGATCACTTCTATCAGAACGACCCTTCCGCTGCCACAGGTTATCAAGATAAAGATGAAATAGTACGCCTGGGCCATGCTTTCGATACTATGCAAGACCGTATTAACCAGCAAATCAATCAAATCAAACAAGCCGATGAAATGCGGCGCGAATTGATTACCAACATTTCCCACGACTTACGCACCCCCCTCACCAGTATGCAGGGCTATATCGAGACTGCGCTATTAAAACAGGAAGAACTTTCCCCTCAGGAACTAAAACACTATCTGGAAATTACCCGCAATCACGGCCAACACTTGGGCCGCTTGGTAGCAGACCTGTTTGAACTTACTAAGTTGGACAGTAACGTGGTGAAACCGCAGCTGGAAACCTTTTCCATTGCTGAGCTAATTCAAGATATCGTGCAAGGTTATCGGTTACGAGCCCAACACAAAAACATTCAACTGCAACTAAAAGGGGACATGGATAACGCCTGCGTGCATGCGGACATTCGCCTAATGGAGCGAGTCATCAACAATCTTTTGGATAACGCTCTTCGCCACACCCCCAAACAAGGTGAAATTACGATTGAACTTAAAAAGAAACAAAACGGCGTGCAAGTAATTGTGTCAGATAATGGCGAGGGAATCGCAGCAGACGATTTGCCCCACATTTTTGATCGTTTCTTCCATGTACGCAACAGTGAACAAGAAGATCTCAAATCCACCGGCCTTGGCCTTGCCATCGTCAAACGTATTCTTGATTTACACCTGTCCAACATCACCGTTAACAGCACCATTCAGCACGGCACCAGCTTCAGCTTTGTTTTACCTGCCAACAATCAAGTCACCGCATAAGCTTTAAACAATCGCGTGATAGAAATGTGAGAAAACCGTGACCCTTATGTGATGGCACCTCTCTAGTATGGTTTTGGCAACACAACCATCGCTAATAATACAAAATCAATGAGGTACCCAGCATGAAAATCGGAATTTCAATGGCAGCCGCTCTTTTGCTTACCAGCACCAGCCAAGTTATGGCCGCCCCCGCATCAGAAACCATTCAATATAAAGTGACTATTACTAACATTACCAAAGGCATCAGCTTCACCCCCTTTATCGCAGCAGCCCATAAAAATGGGATGCGCTTCTTTAAGATAGGAGAGCCCGCTTCTGACGAAATCATACAAATTGCAGAAGGTGGCAATATAATGCCTCTTTATGAAAAGCTCAGTGACTCCACCAATGTATATGATATCGCCACCAGTGAAGGCTTACTTGGCCCTGGCGAAAGCATCTCTTTGGATCTAACCACAAGTTTAAAAACCCTTAAGAAAAATCGATTAAGCCTGTCAGCCATGCTGCTTCCCACTAACGACACCCTGGTGGGCTTGAACAATGTGCGCTTACCTTATCTAGGCACTACTACATATTTTGCCAACGCTTACGATGGAGGTAGCGAAAACAACGACGAGCTTTGCGTTAATATTCCTGGCCCAACCTGCGGTGGTGCACCGTTCTCTCCAGAAGACCCCGGTGAAGGCTATGTTTATCCTAGCCCCACCATTCATGGTGAAGGTGACTTAAGCGTAGAAAGCTACGGCTGGACTGGCCCGGTGGCAAAGGTCAGCATCAGTCGCATGTGGTAAGCAGTAGGCCAATTATTGAGAACGCCCTGACCATTCAGTCAGGGCGTATAGCAAATAAATTCACTTAGGCAATTTAAAATCAGCAAAATTTGAACTGGTCTATAATTCAGCATTAGCACTGTTGTTTGAGGCTGCTTCATTGAATTCCGCACACCCTATAAACTTAACTTCAACAAAAAGAGCAGGTTATTTCTGTATAACATTGCTTTTCATGCTGTTATGCAGCAATACAAGCATCGCAGCCAATATCATGCTCAGCGAAAATTTTCGCAACATCGAAGTGGTTTCACAAGCACGCCATTTTATCGACAGCCAAAACACACACGACTTAGAAAGCATTCAGAAGCTCACAGCATCGCAATGGATAACCCCTGAATCCGCGAATAAATCCTATGGTTTTACACCCGAGACACTATGGATAGAGCTGTCGATTGAAAACAACACCCCGCAGCTCACCAGAATGGCCCTAGAAATCGCCTACCCAAATTTGGATCATGTGGACTTTTATGAAGTCAGCAACAACAAACTGACCAACCAATATGCCACCGGAGATAAATTCCCCTTTCATAAAAGGCCGATACAGCATCGTAATTTTGTTTATCCCGTTGATCTGGAACCCGGAAAAAGCAAAACCATTTATTTAAGAATTAAAACCAGCGGATCGCTTCAAGTACCCTTAACGATTTGGAACAGAGATTTCTATTTTGAAGATCAACAAACATTGCTGGTTATCGATAGCCTGTATTTTGGCGCGATGTTTATCATGATGATCTACAATCTTTTTATTTTTACTACGGTACGCCATCCAAGTTATCTTGTTTATTCTGGAGTTGTACTATCAGTGTCTGGTTATGTTGGAGCCTTGAACGGCATCGGCTTCCAATTTATTTGGCCCAACGCACCACAATTGAACAATTATATTGTTCCTGTCAGCATTGCCTTTTCCGGTTTATGCAGCAATCTATTTAGCATCTTTTTGCTCAACCTTAGAAACAAAACACCAAAATTATTCCGTGTAGTTGCCACCGTTGTTGCAATGTGGGCAACCATTCTAGTTGCTGCGCTAACCATTCTTGATTATCACCAAGCGGTTACCTTAGCGGCCCTTTTTGGTTCTTTCAGCATGAGTGTAACCTTATTCACCGGTTTCTATCTGTTATTTAAAGGTGATCACGTAGCTCGCTATTATTGTTTAGCCATGTCTTGCCTCATGCTTTCCTGGATACTGAATTCCATTACCAAATATGGTGTCATTTCCAGTAACATTTTATTAGACCATATTGTGCAAGTGGGATCAGCACTTGAAGTTCTTCTGCTTTCTTTTGCCCTTGCCGATAGAATTAATTACGAAAGAAAAGCGAAAGAAGAAGCTCAACAAAACGCCTTAGAAAATGAACGCAAAGCATCGGAAGAGCATTCCCGCTATATGGAATTGAAAATGAACTCTGAAATCGAAGAGTTCAAGGCCAAGGAACGTGTTATTCGTGCAGAGGAAACCGCTAAGGCTAAAAGCGAATTCCTGGCCACCATGAGTCATGAAATTCGAACGCCGATGAATGGCGTACTGGGCATGGCAGGATTACTGCAAGATGCCAACCTGGAGCCGGTTCATCGTCACTACGTTAATATCATCGCCAGCTCTGGCAAGGCATTACTGACCATCATTAACGATATATTGGATTACTCCAAAATCGAGGCTGGGAAACTGCGCTTGGAACAGGTGGACTTTGATTTAGACCAGTTATGCCTCGAATGCGCTTCTGTATTTTCTGTAACCGCCGAAGACAAGCAATTGGAATTACTGTGCTCCTTAGAACCAGGCACACCTATTTGTATTAAATCTGATCCAGCACGGTTACGGCAAATTTTGCTGAATCTGATGGGTAACGCCTTTAAATTCACTAATGTCGGTAAAATCAGCCTCAGGGTAAAAGAAGACAAGGCAAAAAGACAAGGCAAACAATGCACTTTACGATTCGAAGTTGCTGACACGGGGATTGGCATTGAGCCCGCAGCACAATTGAAATTATTCGATGCGTTTTCCCAGGCTGATACCAGCGTATCACGCAAATTTGGCGGCACAGGGCTGGGCTTAAGTATTTCCAAAGAACTGTCGAAAATGATGGGTGGAGAAATTGGATTGGAAAGCACGCCAGGAAAGGGCAGCCTGTTTTGGTTTACCATCCAATGTAGCCTAGCAGATGCCACTTTCACCCGTGAAAACATTATTTCTCTGACATCTCTAAAAGGAAAGCGCATTCTCATCGTGGACGACTCAACCGAGTTTACTCATATTGTTTCTGAGCAGGTTCAATCCTGGTGAATGCGTCCAAAAGCGGCTTACTATGCTGATCAGGCATTAGAGATGCTGCGCAAAGCAAACCAAGAAGGTGATCCCTTTGAGATTATCACCATGGACATGCAGATGCCCGGCATGAATGGACTGGAATGCGCAAAAATCATTAAAGAAAGTGAAGACATACCGAGCTGTTATTGCATACTGCTTTCTGTGATGCGACAAATTCCCGAACAAACTATTTTAGAAGAGCATGGCATTAATTTAGCTATGCAAAAACCTGCCTCGGCACGAGCCTTACGGCAAGCTATTCTTAATCTTATACAGAATAAAAATAATGAAATAAAGCAAGAAAAGGATTCTGAAGAACCGTCACCTTTCAGCAATAAAACCATTCTGGTAGCAGAAGACAACAATGTAAACCAAATGGTAATCAAAGGCATGCTCAACAAAGTGGGCGCTGATTTCACTCTTTGTAACAACGGAGAGGAGGCTCTAATCGAATATCGAAAATATCCTGACAAGTATGATTTGGTGTTGATGGACTGCGAGATGCCAGTCATGGATGGCTATGAGGCTACCCGCCTTATGCGAAAATTTGAATTACAACACAGCAGACCCGAAACCCCCATCATTGCATTAACCGCACACGCACTGGCAGAACATGAGGCCCTGGCGCTTAGTTCTGGTATGAATGGGCAAATTACAAAGCCCGTTACTTTCGACATATTAATTGAGAAACTATCGGAGCTTATTCTCACCAATCAAGATGATCAGGCTGAACTATAACTAGGCTCCGTTTAACTCCAATTCACGTTGTCGCTGCTGTCGCTGACTGCGAGCTAAAAAGCGTTGAATATTCTTAATCTGCTCCGGGTGAAGCGACAACAATTCAGCTCCGATTAACGTAATATCATCTTCCGCTAATTGCTGCACACTGCTAATCCCCAATTCGCAGATCAAACTACTATCCAGCCCCATGCGCAAATTGATTTTCGCGCCTTTGATGGATTCATAATGACCGGGTATGGCGACACGTACCCCACCCACTGACAAGTCCAATACTTTAGCGGCCACATTACCCAGATCCTGAATTCTCAACACCGCTTTTACTGGAATGCTGTCATCAACAACCAGGCGAAAGTTTTTTCTGCGTTGTGCCGCAACCACTTCCACGGGAATATTCAAACTTAACGCGGCACCATGAGCACGATTTTCAAAACCCATTACCCTGCTTTCAAATCGAGTGTTCACGCCACCTTCAATACTGGCCAAATCCAAGCGCCGCCCTAACCAATATTCAATGGGATGTTCATGGGGAAAGGGCTCATCCAGCAGAATTCGTCGATTGATTAAATCAACCTCTAACAACATGCTTTGATATTGATCTTTAACGCCACGCTGAGTTACCAACAACAATCGATGTTCACGACACAGTCTAAACAAGTGTGTGACATCCTCTGTTACTGGCTCATTGGGTTGGTCTTTGGGGTTAGATTTCTCCTGCCACCAATTAAACAACCGAGCTGATACCCCTGCCATTCAAGATCCTCATATCCACTTAAAGAAGTTCAAACACAGCATTACCCTGCTTTATCAGTAGCAAAGGGCTTGCCAATCAGACTACAACACTATTTTCAGAAATTTGTAATGGAATTGATTATTTATAAATCAGAAGAGGCAACAAGCAGGCTGAAACCTTGCCTTTAGAGCGGCAAAGTTTCGCCATACATGCAGAATAAGACGTGAATTCAACCCTATTAGGAAACGGCTCCAGCAAACTCATCGCTGCCATAAAAGTCATCCAAATTGGAACGAATTCGCTGCTCCAGATAACCCATCAACACTTGATTTTCCAAGGTACCTGGCAAAATCTGTTTTAACTCACCCGCCAAAAACGCTTTATCGTATCCAATAGAATTAACCAGTTCTGCCAACTTGCGATCACCGATATCATCCAGCACATGCTCCACAACGCGCTCGATCATATTGTGCAAATAATCTGCCTGTCGTACTTCGCTCCACAGGTTATTGCCCACTTCCACAGTATCATCAACATCGCTATCGGCTACATAATCCTTAAACTTAGCGAAATTCTTTTCACTAATGGTGCTCCAAAAGTGATCCGCGATGGATCGGATATTGGATTCTGATAACGCGTTATTCAAAATCTTTTCACTCAAATCCACTGTGCTTTTTAAGTTTCCGGAAATGAACTTTTTAATGGTGCCTTCGGCGGCAGCTTCCAGCTTGGGCATGGCCTTGTTTAGGGTTTTTACACCAGCTTTCATTAACGAAGAAACACCAGGCACTTTTTTCACCACAGCATTTTCTGTCATCACGTAATCTTTGATACCGTGGTATAGCACATCACTAATCAGATCACTGTAGATGGGACTTTCCAATACCATGCGAATTACATCCATGCGCAACTTTTCGTATTGGGCAAAGTGGATGACTGTTTTATCGTATTCATCTTTGGGAACAATGGTTTGCAGATTAGCGCCGTCATTCAATTCCGAACGAATGGCAACAATCACACTACGGGAAACGATAGCACGCAGCTCTTCATTGAATGGGCCGGTTGCCACTAAGCGCACGATGGTTTCGTTCAGCAATTTACGATCCAAAATATCGTTTAAGCTAACACCTTCACCCCATTTAAAGATGGCGTCCAGCTCGCGATCTATGGTTTCAACCAGCCCATCACCTTTTAGCCGTGCTAACAGGAATTGGGCCTGTGCTTCTTTTAGCTTTGCTGCAAGTTCTTGTTTTACTTCTGACATGATGTGTCCCTCAGATTCTAAGGAGCGTTAGATTGGCGCCGATATACCGCTGGGGTGACCCCTTCTTTGCGCTTAAAGGCACGACTGAAATTGGATGCATCACTGTAACCCAATGATGAAGCAATGAAATCCACAGATTGTGTACTTTCTGTAAGCAAGCGTTTTGCCTGGCTCATACGCACGTTATCGAGTACATCTTGAAAGCTGGTGCCTCTCTCCTGCAACCGGCGTTTAAACGTGCGGGATGACATATGCAGACGCTGGGCAACATCGTCCAATTTCAAGTACCGGGGTTCGGCTTCTTTTAATAAGCGCTGTACACGGTACAGCAGGTCATCTTCAAGATGTATGGTCTGCATTTCCTTTTCGCACTGCGCTTCGGCCAATTGTTTGGCGATAGGGTCGGACAGCTTCAACGGCCTGGAAAGTAAACTTTTTTTGAAGATCAGTTGATCTACCGGCTGGTTAAAGCGCACTGGTGAGTTATGGGGCAACCAGGCAATGGCGTCTTCATGGTACGGTGGTTTTTCACAAATGCGTAGAATGCGCACCCCGCTGGGGATTTCCCCCAACATGTTAAAGCTCATCACGCCAAAGCTGGCCATAATGGATTCAATTAAGAATCGAGAAGCTTCACCCATGGAGATCACTTCATCGATCTGAAGGATCACCTCGTCGCCCTGGGGCATCCAATGCAATTCGATAAAATCAAAACGGGTTCGGCAATACTTAACGGCAAGTTCCAGAGCTTCACCCAGTGTGGCTGCGCTCATGGCAGCAAACCCCAAAAAGCCATGAGTGGATACTCTCAATTGCAGGCCAAATTTAAATCCCAAAGCAGGATCGTTACTGAGCATGCAGGCATTTTGAATAAGTTGGCTGAATTGGCGTGCGCTGATACGTCCATCAACGGATTTTAGGGTGGCCACTTCAATATCGGTGCCTGC
>JBFKSL010000015.1:0-19551 GCA_041626995.1 Ketobacter sp.
GGTATCCAACACCGGTTTTAGATCCGGATGAGGATAATCTACTTTCTGTTTGCCGTGTTTACGGGCAATAAAGTCATCCACCATACCTGAGCCCAGCGGGCCAGGACGGAACAACGCCACCAGTGCCACGATGTCTTCAAAGTTACTGGGTTTTAGGCGTTTAATCAGGTCTTTCATACCGCGGGATTCCAACTGGAACACGGCGGTAGTTTCGGCATTTTGCAGTAATTGAAACGAAGCTTTGTCGTCCAGAGGAATACGATCAATGTCTACTGGTGGTTCACCTTGCTTTTCCAACGCAGGGTTTATGGTTTTTAACGCCCAATCTACTATGGTAAGTGTACGCAACCCCAGAAAGTCGAACTTCACCAAGCCGGCGGCTTCTACGTCATCTTTATCGAATTGGGTAACCAGATTATTACCATGCTCATCACAGTAAAGTGGAACGTAATCGGTTAGTGCAGACGGCGCGATTACCACCCCTCCGGCGTGCTTACCCACGTTACGGGTAATGCCTTCAAGCTTTAACGCCATGTCGAGAAGCTCTTTTACTTCTTCGTCACGCTCATAGAGTTCCGGTAACTGGGGTTCCTGCTCCATAGCTTTGCTGAGGGTCATACCCACTTCAAACGGAATCAGTTTGGCTATGCGATCCACAAAGCCATAGGAACGTCCTTGCACCCGCCCTACATCTCTCACTACCGCTTTGGCCGCCATGGTACCGAAGGTAATGATCTGGCTCACAGCGTTACGACCGTATTTTTCTGCAACGTAATCAATTACACGGTCACGACCATCCATGCAGAAATCCACGTCAAAGTCGGGCATGGATACCCGCTCTGGGTTAAGAAAACGTTCGAATAGAAGGTCGTATTCAAGAGGGTCTAGATCCGTAATTTTCAATACGTAGGCCACCAGGGAACCAGCACCGGAACCCCGACCCGGCCCTACAGGAACGCCATTGTTTTTAGCCCACTGAATAAAGTCAGCAACGATAAGAAAGTAACCGGGGAAGCCCATTTGGATGATTACATCCAATTCCACCTGTAAACGCTCGTCGTAAGGTTTGCGAATTTCTGCAAAGTCGGGCGCGTTCACATCAAATAGAAACTCTAACCTCTCCTCCAAGCCTTTTTTTGATTCTGCGATGATAAAGTCATCCAGCGTCATGCCTTCTGGCACGGGGTAATCGGGTAAGTAATAGGTACCTAAGGGAATTTCAAAGCTGCAACGTTTTGCAATTTCGATGGTATTTTCAATGGCTTCTGGAAGATCAGAAAACAACTCGATCATTTGCTGCGAAGATTTTAAATATTGCTGATCGCTGTAGCGTTGTTTCCGCGCCGGATCTTCCAGTGTCCAGCCTTCATGAATGCATACGCGAACTTCATGGGCTTCAAAATCATCTTGCGTTAAAAAGCGAACATCGTTGGTGGCCACGACGGGGCACTGTAGTTTGGCAGCTAAATCAACAGCCAGATGCAGGTAGGTTTCGTCGTCTTGTCGCCCGGTACGCTGTAGCTCCAGATAAAAGCTATCAGGAAACATTTCCATATAATGGCGAACAATCTGCTCGGCTTTATCTATTTTCCCGGCCAGAAGTGCACGGCCAATTTCTGCATCCTTACCGCCGGATAAACAAATCAAGTCTCCTGATTTTTGTTTAAGGTAGTCTTTACCTACGACAGCTTTATCTAATTTTTGCCCGTGCAGGTAAGCCTCTGACACAATCTCTGTGATGTTTCTATAGCCCTGTAAACTTTTTGCCAAGAGCACAATTTGACTGGGGCCATCTTCTTCATTTTGAGATTGCACCAAAATATCAGCACCATAGATGGGTTTTACCCCTGCCCCCATGGTGGCGCGCTGGAATTTAACCAGGGCGAACATGTTGCAAAAATCCGTAAGCGCAACAGCCGGCATCCCTTTTTCCGCAACCGTGTTAGCCAATGGCTTGATACGAACCAAACCATCCACTAAGGAAAATTCAGAGTGAACACGAAGATGAACAAAGCTGTTAGTCATAATTATTTGAGTAGTTTTGCTACAGGGCCGAAGGAACGGCGGTGAATCTCAGTAGGACCAAGCTCTTGCAACGCCTGCATATGCACTTTGGTGGGATAACCTTTGTGCTTGGCCAAACCATAGCCGGGATACTGCTGATCCAATTGCACCATTTCCCTGTCGCGAGTAACTTTCGCCAGAATAGAAGCAGCGCTAATGCAAGGAACGGTTAAATCCCCTTTTACAATCGCTTCACTAGGGCAAGATAATTGCGGGCAACGATTGCCATCTACCATGGCATATTCCGCTTGGGGTTGTAATTGTTCCACCGCGCGCTTCATCGCTAGCATGCTGGCGTGCAGAATATTTAACTCGTCAATTTCTTCCACTTCTGCCCTGCCAATAGCCCAGGCTTTTGCATCCCGTTTGATAATATCAAACAACTGATCGCGTTTTTTTTCCGTAAGCTTTTTGGAATCGGTTAGACCTTCTATGGGAGTATTGGGATCGAGAATCACCGCTGCTGCCACAACCGCACCGGCCAACGGGCCTCTACCCACTTCATCCACTCCAGCCACTAAGTCACCGCTGTAAAAACTCAATTCAGCTTGCATGAGCGGCTTCCCCAACCGACTGATGATTTTGAATTAATTCCAGCACTGCCTGAGCAGCCTGCTCACTGGCATCTTGGTTTAGCTGGTCATAAATTTGCAAAAACTGCCGCTGTATTCGCTCACAACGCACTGGATCACGAATCAAATCAAACAGAGCTCTGCTTAGATTTTCGGGAGTAGCGTTCTTTTGCAGGAATTCAGGCACAATTTCTTCGTCGGCCAACAGGTTCGGCAACGCTATAAATTTGTTTTTCACCAACGGCGACAGTATGGCATGGGTGATCGCACCCCAACGAAATGCCACAACCATAGGCCGCATTAGTAGCATAGCTTCCAGGGTAACCGTTCCGGATGTGGCCAGCACAAAATCCGCAGCTGCCATCACTTCACGAGCATGACCATCTACCAGCTGAATCGGCAATGTTGTATCGTATTGTGAAAGCTGCGCTTCGAACTGTTGTCGGCGCTGGGGATTGGCCAAGGGCACAACAAATTGGCAGCCAGGCTCCATGATATGGATCTGCCGTATCACATCCAAAAACAGCGGCCCCATGTATCTTAACTCGCCACCACGACTACCAGGCATTACTGCAATAACTTTGTCCGCAGGTGCATACCCCCAATACCGCTTGGCCCTGCCGTGGTCAATACGCACATCTATTTCACTGGCAAAGGGGTGACCAACAAACTTTACTGGCATGTTAAAGCGCTTATAAAACTCAGCTTCAAATGGCAGCAGGGTCAACATTAAATCCACATCACGACGAATCTTATGGATGCGTTTTTGGCGCCAGGCCCATACGGTGGGACTAACGTAATGAACAGTTTTGATGCCTTCTTTTTTTAGAAAGCCTTCTAGAGGCAAATTGAAGTCTGGAGAATCGATACCGATAAAAACGGCAGGCCGTTCTTTTAGGAACTGCTGCTTTAAGGTTTTGCGTATGTGTAGCAACTCCCGGAGGCGGCCCAGCACAGCAAAAATCCCCATGACACTTAGGCGATCCATAGGAAATAGGCTTTCACAACCTGCATTAATCATGGCAGGGCCACCGATGCCCACAAAGCGAGCATCGGGGCATTGTTTTTTTATGGCTTGAATCAGGCCTGCGCCCAATTGATCACCGGACATTTCACCGGCAACAATACCAATTAATGGAGCCGCATCATCACTGCCCGGCATATCGGTTCCTACGTTAGCGGGCAATGCCACGATCAGAGGCTTTTATGGAGTCGATGAACAGTTGTAAGAGCTCATCTTGGGGTTTGGCTTCCAGTTGGCTGATAGCTTCATCCAGCTTTAAGCCTCGCATATAGACGATTTTGTAGGCTTCTTTTAATAGCGCAATGGTTTCTTTGCTGTAACCACGGCGGCGCATACCTTCAAAATTCATACCGGTTGGTTTGGCTGGGTTACCCGCCACCATGAGGAAAGCAGGAACATCTTTACCGGTTAAAGCACCTTTAGCCAACATGCTGTAGGCACCCAATCGGCAATATTGGTGGGCACCAGAAAATCCGGCCATGATCACATCGTGTTCCACTTGAACGTGACCAGCTAAGGTAGCATGGCTAACGAAAATATTGTCGTCGCCAATACGGCAATCATGAGCAATATGAACATAACCCATGATCAGGTTTCGATTGCCAATTCGTGTAACGCCCTCATCCTGAATGGTGCCACGATGGATGGTGGTGCACTCACGGATTTGGTTATCATCACCAATTTCCAGCGATGTGGGCTCACCTTTATATTTTTTGTCTTGGCAGTCTTCACCAACCGAGGCAAATTGGAATATCTTGTTCCTTTTGCCAACCTTGGTGGGACCTTTTAAGCAAACATGGGAGTTGATCACGGTGCCGGTGTCAACTTCCACGCCAGGACCGATATAGGTAAACGGCCCCACTTCAACGTCAGAGGCCAATTCCGCTTTAGGATCAACGATCGCTTGTGGATGTATCAATCTATATATCCCTTTCTGCACAGGTAATAACAGCTGAAGCAACCTCGTTGCCATCAACGGTTGCTTCAGCCTTAAACTTCCAGATCAGGCGCTTGCGAGACACGATGGTCGCTTTAATCATAAGCTGATCACCGGGCACCACAGAGCGGCGAAATTTGGTTTTATCTACTGCAGCCACCACATAGGCTTTATTGCCACTGGCAACCTGGCCCATGGTTCTGAACGCCAACAGACCCGCAGTTTGGGCCATGGCTTCGATGATCAACACTCCTGGAAATATCGGGTTACCAGGAAAGTGGCCATTAAATACATCCTCGCTATTGGAAATTCCACGCACAGCCAGAATGTACTCACCTTCCACCAGCTCCACCACTTTATCAACTTGAAGGAATGGGGCTCTGTGGGGAAGGATCTCTTTGATTTCGTTAATATTCAGCATAGTTCAATGAACGGTTTTTATCTCGTTATTAAGGGATTGGTCAGCCCTTAAGCTTACGGTCTCAACGGGATGAAATCACTCTTTATAGAGTAACATGATATGTAGGATATTTAGTCTGCTAGTCTGCGGATTTACTCATTTTTTGCTTGTAACTGTTTTTCCAGCGCTTGAAGCTTTCTGGCCATTTCATCCAGTTTTCGAAAACGAGCCGCATTTTTACGCCACTCAGCAGTTGGTGAAAAGCCCGTTCCAGACGAGTAAGAACCCGGCTCGGTAATGCTTTTGGTTACCAGAGAGCAAGCGGTGATATGCACTCGATCGGTAATTTCCAGGTGCCCTGGTATGCCCACCGCACCGGCGATAGTGCAGTACTTACCAATTTTGGTACTGCCGGCAATACCTGTGCAGCCAGCTATGGCGGTACCCTCACCGATTTCCACGTTGTGCGCAATTTGAATTTGATTGTCCAGAATTACACCATTGCCAATCAAGGTGTCCTGAATGGCACCACGATCGATGGTGGTGTTAGCGCCCACTTCCACGTCGTTACCAATATTTACGCCACCCACTTGGGCGATCTTGCGCCATTGCCCTTTCTCATTGGCAAACCCAAAACCATCGGCACCCACAACCACGCCACCATGAAACGTGCAACGATCGCCCACACGAACATCATGGTAGAAGGTGACATTGCCGTGCAGTAAGCACTGATCGCCAATTTCACAATTGGCACCAATAACGGTTCCGGGGCCAACTTCAACATCTACCCCCAACACACAACCAGATTCAATCACTGCATTGGGGCCGATCCGGCAACCTTCACCCAGCACCACATTATCTGCCACATAAGCAGTAGGATGCACACCTAACTCATTCTTGGGACGACGATCGAACAGGTGCGATATTTTTGAATAGGCTAGATACGGGTTAGCGCTGACCAACGCATTGGTCGGGCAGTCTGGCAGGTATTCCGCTTGAATAATCACCGCGCTGGCAGAAGTAGACTTTAACTGGGAGCGGTACAGAGGATTAGCCAAAAAAGTTAGCTGCCCCTGCCCTGCGTTGCTTAAGGTGGCTAAACCATTCACTACGCAGTTTCCATCTCCTTTTACCTCAGCATCAATGTGCTGTGCTAAATCTGTTAACGTCCATTGCGGTGCTTTCACGATGTTACTCTTTGATGCTATTCATTTTCGCTGTAACGATTTCGGTAATATCCAGTTCGGGTTTTACCATTAGAGCCGCTTCGCGGGCCAGCACCAGGTCAAGTTTTTTCTCATCAATTACGGCTTTCAACGCTTTCTGAAACTTAGGCAGCAATGATTGGAATACTTGTTGAGCTTCTGCCTGGCTGCTCTGCTGAAATTGTTGGCCTTTGAACTTTAATTCATTGGCTTTTTCCATCACGTCTTTTTCCAGCTTTCGCTTTTCATCGTTAGACATAACCGCGCCATCTTTTTGCGCTTTTTCCTGCATCTTTTTTATATCCAGTTGCAGAGCTTCTAAATCGGCTTTTTCCTGTTCAAACTCGCCGCGCAGTTTTTCCATTTTCACCTTGGCTTCTTCTGATTTCATTACGCCAGCACGCACATCCACCACCGCAATAGTGGGCATTTCTGCAGCCACAGCCAGTTGCCCAAACATACCCAACGCCAAAACCAGAATCCAATGCAATTTTTTCACGATAAACCTCTTTCTTTTATGTTCTTAATATTAAAATGGCTGACCCAAAGAGAACTGGAACGACTGTATATCGTCGCCATCCTGGTCGTTAAACGCTTTCGACAAGCTAAACGACAGCGGGCCTATTCCCGTTATCCATGACAAAGCGATGCCAGCAGACATACGCAGATCCCTAGCTTCAAAACCGTACTCTTCTTTGCGGTCAGTATCAAATACGTTACCGGCATCGATAAAGAATAGAGTTCGGAACGAGCGCTTATCTTTCACCAATGGCATAGGGAAAATAAATTCTGCGCTGCCTTCCACCAACAAGTTACCACCAATCGCTCTGGGAGAACCAGGGTCAAAAGGTGACTGAATCTCACGCGGCCCTAAGGAACGATCTTCATAACCCCTGACGGAACCGAAGCCACCGGCATAGTAATGTTCATAGAAGGGTACTTTCTCATCATCACCGTAGCCATCAGAGTAGCCAAGATCAGAACGTAGACGCAGCACCCAATCCTGCGTTATAGGGAAGTATTTTTGCGCCACATAGTTGAGTTTGTAGTACTGCAAATCACTACCGGGCACCGTTACCTGACCTGACACTGTGTGGGAAGAACCGCGGGTTGCGAATACACCACGGTTAAGGGTGCTGATGGACCAACTGGCGTTAAGCGGGAAGTTTACAAAAACTTCTGATTGAGTGAATTGGTTGTCGAGAAAATCCACCCAGTCATAACCAATCAACTCCATTACCTGTAAAGGGGAGTTTTGGCTTCCGTACACTTCTACATTTTCAAAACCAATGCCAAAGTTGATTCTGGAGATTTCGCTGGTGGGATAACCGAAACTCAAGTTGCCACCAAAACGATCAGACGCCCAGTTTGAGATAACATCATCGTCACTGATATCGGTTGCCTGATAGAACATCGACCAGCCACGGGACACACCATCAATGGTGTAATAGGGATCGGTAAAGGAAAAACTCACGCTATCGCGAATATCACTGCGGTTAGCGGCCAAAGACACACGGTTCCCGGTTCCCAAAAAGTTGGTTTGCGATAGATTTGCACCAAACACAAAGCCTGTACCTTGCTGATAACCGACACTGGCACCGATGGAGCCGGAAGGTTGTTCTTCTACGCTGTAGTTCACATCCACCT
The DNA here is from genome assembly GCA_041626995.1 of Ketobacter sp. Lineage (GTDB taxonomy): Bacteria > Pseudomonadota > Gammaproteobacteria > Pseudomonadales > Ketobacteraceae > Ketobacter. The sequence continues at coordinate 7,850 of JBFKSL010000015.1, forward strand.
GATCGTCTTCACCAGGCACACGGGGCGTTTCTACGGTTACACCTTTAAAGAAACCCAATCGCTCCAGACGCACTTTTGAATTTTCTATTAACTGGCCAGACGCCCATGCACCTTCCATTTGGCGCATCTCGCGACGTAGTACTTCATCTCGGGTTTTGTTGTTGCCAAAAAAATTAATACGGCGCACATAGACTCGCGTTCCCGCATCCACATAGAAAGTGATATCAACAGAGTTTTCCTTTCCAGGTGTTAGAGAGGGGACGCCATTTACGTTGGCAAAGGTGTAGCCCTCATTACCCAGTCGCTTGGAGATAAGTTCGTTGGTTGTGGTAACCAACTGACGCGAGAAGGTTTGTCCTGGACGAATCAATAACAAGCGCTTTAAATCGGCTTCTGGCACTTTAAGATCACCGCTTAACTTCACCTCATTCACTGTGTGTCGCTCACCTTCGGTGATGTTCACGGTAATATACACTTCTGACTTGTCGGGGGTGACAGTGACCTGGGTGGATTCTACCCGAAAGTTTACGTAGCCTCGGTCTTGATAATAGGAAGTGAGTTTTTCCAAATCTCCAGACAGTTTTTCTCGGGAGTATTTATCGTCACCTTTGAAGAAAGAGAACATATGCGACTCTTTCAGGTCGAGTTCTTCTTCCAGGGTTTCATCATCAAACACTGTATTGCCAACAATATTGACACCAGTAATGGTGGCGACATCCCCTTCTTTGATTTCAATATGAATGGAGACACGGTTACGAGGTAGCGGTTTTACGGTTGGCTCAACACGGGCGCCATATCGCCCTTGGCTGATGTATTGTCGTTCAAGCTCTACTTTCAAGCGATCCAAAGTCGCGCGCTGGAAAACACTGCCTTCGCTTAACCCCGCTTGAGACAGGCCTTCCATTAGGTTTTCGGTTTCAATGGACTTATTGCCTTCCAGCTCAATGCTGGCAATCGATGGGCGCTCGCTGACGCGAACGATAAGAATGTTATCTTCTTCTAAAAGGCTGATGTCTTGAAAGTTGCCGGTTTTAAACAGGATACGGGCAGAACGGGCCAATACGTTGTCATCAACGACATCCCCCACTCGCAGCGGCAACACATTAAATACAGCGCCAGCGGAGATCCGTTGCAAGCCTTCAATTCGGATGTCTTTAATAGTAAAGGTATCAGCATTTGCTGTGCTGAAAAACAAGCAAGTCAAACACAACAAAACTAACGCAGAAATTCGATTCATGTATTGTTCTTATCCGCAGGAATTCAGGTAATCAGCAGTTTTACCTAAATTCCAACTGGAAGAATTTAGGTAATGCCACACAGAGGTCATAGCCCCATTAAGTCGTTATAAAATGCCAGCCCCATAAACATGACCAACAGCCCCAAACCTAAGCTATTTCCAATAGCCTGTGTTTTCTCCGAAACGGGGCTTCCTTTTATCATTTCCACTAAGTAGTACACTAAGTGCCCGCCATCCAATACGGGAATGGGCAGCAAATTTAACACTCCAAGGCTAATACTTAAATAGGCCATAAAGTTTAAGAAAGATTCCAGGCCGTAGCTTGCGCTGTCCCCCGCCACTTTGGCGATGGTGATAGGGCCGCTGAGATTATCCAAAGAGATCAAGCCGGTTACCATTTTACCAATGGACATAACAGTCAGTTCAATTCGCGACCAGGTGTAAGACAAAGCCTTACCCACTGATTCAATCGGGCCGTATTGCATTTCCCTAACCATAAAATCGGGGTATTTGGCACTGCGTAACTCTTCATCCAAGTGCGCACCAATCTGCCCGATTTTCTTGCCTTGCTCATCCAAAATGGCATCGGGCGCAATCGCCAGGGGAATTTCTTCACCATCACGTTCCACCAGCACATTCATTTTTATGCCTGGGTTATCGCGAATCAACATGACCCACTCTTCCCAGGTGAGGATTTCCACCTCATTCACACTCAGCACGCGGTCACCCGGCTTCATACCTTGGCGCTCTGCGGCTTTGCCTGGAACCAACTCGCCCAAAATAGGTGGCACGCTTGGGGAATAGGGTTCCATGCCCAACAGTTTCAAAGGGTGCTCTTTTACCTTGCCTTGCATCCACTGCTGCAACGGTATCTTTAGCTCTTGAGTGTTACTGGCATTCTCTGGACGTACGATAAAACGCACTTCTCCGCTTTCCCCTACCCTGGAAATCAATGCCAAAGTAACGTCTTCCCAGCTTTCGGTAGCGCTCCCATCCACTGCTACGATTTCGTCCATGGTCTGGAAGCCGGCTTTATAAGCGGGACTATCTACTTCAACTTGGCCTAAGTAAGGTGCCAGCGAGGTAACGCCGGACATAAACAACAACCAATATAGAAATACGGCAAACGCTAAGTTAACCAAAGGCCCTGCGGAAACAATGGCAAAGCGCTGGAATACGGTTTTATGCACAAAGGAATGTTGCTTCTGGCTTTCGCTCACTTCGCTGCCAGGTTCACCCAGCATTTTGACGAAACCACCAAGAGGAATGGCCGCTATCACAAATTCTGTGTCGTGCTTGTCGCGCCAACTTAACAAGCTTTGACCAAAGCCGATGGAGAACTTCAACACACGCACACCGCAACGACGCGCCACCCAGAAATGACCGTACTCATGCACAAATATGAGCAAGCCCAGTGTTACGATAAACGCCAACAATGTTTGTAGAAAATCGTACAAATCAGCCTCTATTCAGTCAGAGCAACACGGTTAAAAGTGCTGCTGTTGCAGAAATTCACACGCCAGTTCTCGTGCTTGTGCATCTGCCATGAGGATAGTGTCTATATCCATTGCTTCCACTAGGGAAGCCTTATTTACTACCTGTTCAATCACGCGAGCAATGGCAGTGAAAGGCACTTTTCTATCAAGGAAAGCAGCCACCGCTTCTTCATTTGCCGCATTTAGCACCGTTGATGCCGTTTTTCCGGTCTCCATGGCTTCACGAGCCAGGCGCAAGCAGGGAAAGCGATTTTCATCCGGTGCCTGGAAGTCCAGTTGCGCCACTTGCACCAAATCTAAATTCTCAACACCGGCTTCCATCCGATTTGGCCAGCCTAGACCATAAGCAATGGGCGTTCTCATATCGGGGTTTCCCATTTGGGCCAATACCGATCCATCTACATATTGCACCATGGAGTGGATCACGCTCTGGGGGTGAACCACCACTTCCACCTGCTGTGTGCTGGCTTCAAACAACCAACAGGCTTCGATAAATTCCAACCCTTTGTTCATCATGGTGGCGGAATCCACTGATATTTTTCGGCCCATGTCCCAGTTGGGGTGAGCACATGCCTGCTCCGGCGTTACCTGGGCAAACTGATCCAAGGGCAAATTACGAAACGGGCCACCTGAGCCGGTTAGCAAAATTTTCGCAACCCCTTTCTTCTGCAGCGGGTTGACATTATCAACCGGCATGCACTGAAAAATTGCATTGTGCTCGCTATCAATGGGCAACAGCTCTGCGCCACTGGCAGCCACGGCATTCATGAATAATTGGCCGCTCATTACCAGGGATTCTTTGTTGGCCAACAATACACGCTTGCCCTGTTTGACCGCAGCCAGCGTAGGTAGCAAGCCTGCTGCCCCCACGATTGCGGCCATCACGTAATCCACATCGGTATGCTCGGAAACCAGTATCAGCCCTGCTGACCCGAACAGCACTTCAGTCTCTGACCCTGTTTGTTGCAGGCGGTTCCGTAGTTGATCCGCTTTCTGCTCATTAGCCAACACAGCGTAACGCGGTTTAAACTGTTGAACCTGCTGAAAAAGATTCTCCACACTGGTGTGGGCAGTCAAGGCAAACACTTGAAAATGGTCTGGATGACGCTGGATCACATCCAGGGTACTGACACCAATGGAGCCTGTACTGCCTAATACGGTAACCTGTTTTGGCTGACTCACTGAAAAGCCCCCAAAACCAGCATACCACAGGCAAACAACGGTACTGCAGCGGTGATGCTATCGATTCGATCCAACACGCCACCGTGGCCGGGTAGAATTTGGCTGCTATCTTTTATGCCGCGCTGTCGCTTAAACAGGCTCTCCACTAAGTCGCCGTATACGGAACCAACCACCGCAATTAAACTAACCAATAGGAACCAAACCATGCTCACATTTTTGAGTGCACCGGTTTGAGTGGCCACCAACACCGCAATTACCGCCGTTAACGCCAAGCCACCCATTAAGCCTTCCAGGGTTTTACCTGGGCTAACCCGCGGTGCCATTTTCCGTTTACCAAAGGCTCGCCCTGCGAAGTAGGCACCTGTATCAGCCCCCCAAACCAACACAAAGGCATAGAGTAACCACAAAGAGCCATTTTGCTGACGATGCAGAACCACTAAACCCCACCAAGCCGGTAACAGTATCAATAAACCAATCACCCCCAAGGTAAGTGGAGTCGCCCAGCGTTGAATGTTTTTGGGATAGGATTTAACCAAAGCTATGGCCAGTAGCCACCACGCCACCGCAAGAAACAATACACCATCCAGACTGAACCAGAATTCTACCGCCATTCCAGCAATCACCAGCGCGGTATACGCACCCCGCTGCAGTGCGGAGGTTAACCCCATCATGTTGCTCCACTCCCAAGCACCAATGGATACTGGAATAACCATGGCCAGAGCAAACCAAAGTGTTTCAAGATAAAACAGCGCCCCGAGAATCAGGGGCAATAGAACTAGGGCGGTAATAATTCGCTGCTTGAGCATTATTGTTGGCTCGCTTCCACCTGTTGACTGGTGCGACCAAAGCGGCGCTGTCGGCTGCGATAGTCGGCAAAGGCTTTTTCCAGTTCGTCTTTATGGAAGTCCGGCCAGTAGGTTTCAGTAAAATAAAATTCAGAATAGGCAATTTGCCAGAGCAGGAAGTTGCTGATGCGCTGCTCGCCCCCGGTTCGAATACAAAGATCCGGTGGAGGAAGATCACCCAGTGCGATATGGGCCTGAACTTGTTCCGGGTTGATATCTTCGATTTTTAAGGAGCCAGCTTGCACCTGTTTTGCAACCTCTTTACAAGCGTTGGCAATATCCCAATGACCACCATAATTCACCGCAACCGCAAAGGTCATTTGGGTGTTATTAGCAGTGGTTGCCATAGCCTCATTCATACGCTGACGAAGTTCTGGGTCAAAGGCGCTGAGATCACCGATAAATACCAGCTTAATGCCGTTTTTGTGCAGATCCGGCACTTCATCCGCCAGGGCTTCCAGGAACAAGTTCATCAATGCATTTACTTCGTCCTGTGGACGACGCCAGTTTTCACTGCTGAAAGCGTAAACAGTAAGCACATCAACACCCGCACGGGCGCAATTTTCAACGGTCTCACGGACGGTTCTGGCGCCCTCTTTATGGCCTTCCACACCACGCAAGCCTTGTTGCTTGGCCCAGCGATTATTGCCGTCCATAATAATGGCCACATGGCGCGGGTTCGATACGTTAGCACTGTCGATGTCCGGCGCGGACGATTGCACTTTCACGGCATCCCTCTATTTTTTACCCATTGGAAGCAACACGGAGCCTGTTAAGGCTCCGCGCGACATTACACTTCCATCAAATCAGCTTCTTTCTTCTTCACCATCTCTTCGATGACAGCAACGTACTTGTCAGTGAGCTTTTGAATTTCATCCTGACCCTTACGCTCTTCGTCTTCACTGATTTCTTTTTCTTTCAATAGCTCCTTGAGGTCACCATTGGCATCGCGGCGAATGTTGCGAACGGATACACGCCCCTGCTCCGCTTCTGCTTTACAGATTTTGGTCATATCCCTACGAGTTTGCTCAGTCAACGCAGGCATGGGCACGCGAATTAGGTCTCCGCTGGTGCTGGGGTTCAAGCCCAAATCTGCCTTCATAATGGCTTTTTCGATTTCAGGGATCATGTGCTTTTCCCACACAGAGATAGCAAGGGTTCTGCCATCTTCCACACCCACGTTGGCCACCTGATTCAAAGGGGTATCGGTTCCATAGTAGGGAACTTTCACACTATCCAGGATACTGGGGTGTGCTCGTCCGGTACGAATTTTTTTAAATGCATTTTCCAGCGCCACTATGGACTTTTTCATGCGCTCTTCAGCATCTTTCTTTATATCGTCAATCACGGCCTTTATCCTTTCTCAATTACGGTTCCGTCTTTTCCACCTAATGTTACTGACAGGAGTGCTCCTGGCTGATTCATGTTAAATACGCGCACAGGCATATTATGGTCGCGGCATAGACAGATGGCAGTAAGATCCATTACTCCAAGCTTTTTTTCAAGCACTTCGTCGTAAGTTAAGCGATCGTATTTGGCTGCTTCGGGGTTCTTCACCGGGTCGGAATCGTATACGCCATCCACCTTAGTGGCTTTAAACACAGCGTCTGCTTCAACTTCAATACCACGTAAACACGCTGCAGAGTCGGTGGTAAAAAACGGATTACCAGTACCAGCAGCGAATATTACCACATCCCCATCTTCCAGCAGACGCATAGAACGACGACGATCATAATGCTCCACCACGCCGCTCATTTGGATAGCCGACATCAGAGTGGTTGAAATGTTAGCACGCTCCAGGGCATCGCGCAGAGCCAGGCCATTCATCACCGTGGCCAGCATTCCCATGTGATCTCCACTTACGCGATCCAGACCAGCTTGCTGCAACGCAGCACCACGAAACAGGTTGCCACCCCCAACCACCAGGCCAATTTGCACTCCGATTCCTCGCAACTGGCCAATTTCCAGCGCCATACGATCCAAGACGTTGGGATCAATACCAAACTCCATGGAGCCCATTAAGGCTTCACCGCTTAACTTTAGGAGAATACGCTTGTACTTGGGGGCACGATCTGATTGAGGCATGAACTACTCCAAGGTAAAAGATGAGGTTAATAAAAAGCACCCATGGTGCTGCATAATAACGAAGACGCTCTTACACAGTCCATGGGTGCTTTAGGGTTTTTTATGAGTATTATTCGCCGCGGGCTTGCGCCATTACTTCTGTAGCGAAATCCACCTCTTCTTTCTCGATACCTTCACCCACTTCAACGCGAGTGAACGCTACCACTTCGGCACCAGCACCTTTCACCAACTTACCAACGGTGGTGTCTGGATCTTTTACGAAGGGCTGGTCAACCAGGCTAACTTCTTTCAGGAATTTAGCGATTCGACCTTGAACCATTTTCTCAACAATTTCAGCTGGCTTGCCGCTTTCAGCTGCTTGAGCAGAGAAGATTTCCTTCTCTTTATCCAAAGTAGCTTGATCAACCTGATCAGGGTTAACCACCAGAGGGTTAGAAGCTGCAACGTGCATGGCTACATCTTTACCCAGCTCTTCATTGCCGCCTTTCAGGCTGGCCAAAACACCGATTTTACCACTGTGAACGTAGGCACCGACGATGCCTTCCGCACTTTCTATCGCATAGGCACGACGCACTTGGATGTTCTCACCGATTTTTTGAACCAGGGCAGAGCGAGTGGTTTCCACACTGTCACCACCGTCTTCGATAGCCGTTTCCAGCAATTGAGGAATGTCGGTGATTTTGGTTTCCAGAACACGGTCGGCAACTTTATTGGCAAAGCCCAGGAAGTTGTCGTCACGGGCTACGAAATCAGTTTCGCTGTTGATTTCAAGCAAGATGCCGAATTTACCATCAGCAGATACTTTCGCAATTACCACACCTTCAGCAGCAGTTCGGCCCGCTTTCTTAGCCGCTTTAGCTTGGCCAGATTTACGCAGATTATCAATTGCAGCTTCGATATCACCGTCGGTTTCTACCAGGGCTTTTTTACATTCCATCATGCCCAAGCCGGTGCGCTCACGCAGTTCTTTTACCAATGAGGCAGTCACAGCCATGAGAATTTCCTCTTACCTAAATTATGAATGAACAGAATTTGTACTTTGAAAAAAGGGGGCTAAGCCCCCTTTTCTATTTGCGCCATGCCCAATAGCGGTTATAGCGCAGCATTATTACGGCCATTTATCCAGCAGCAGCTTCTGAACCATTTTCTTCAGCTACTTCTACGAAACCATCAGCTTCTGAAGCACCACCAGAGGTGGTTTTGGCGTACTCAGCGCCATCCATGCAAGCGTTAGCAATAGATTCAACATACAGTTGAATTGCTTTGATGGCATCGTCGTTACCAGGAATTACGTAGTCAACGCCATCTGGGTTACTGTTAGTATCCACGATACCAATTACAGGAATGCCCAGCTTGTTAGCTTCAGTTACAGCGATACGCTCGTGATCAACATCGATTACGAAGATAGCATCGGGCAGACCGCCCATGTCTTTAATACCACCTAAGCTACGCTCCAGCTTTTCCATTTCACGGGTACGCATCAGAGCTTCTTTTTTGGTCAGCTTATCGAAAGTACCGTCCTGGCTTTGTGTTTCCAGTTCTTTTAGACGACGGATAGACTGACGAATGGTTTTCCAGTTAGTCAGCATGCCACCCAACCAACGATGGTTTACATAAGGCATGCCAGCGCGGGAAGCTTGCTCTTGGATGATTTTGCCAGCAGCACGCTTGGTGCCAACAAACAGAATTTTGTTTTTATGGGAGGTCAGCTTGCTTACAAACTGAAGCGCATCATTAAATGCAGGAACGGTTTGCTCCAGGTTAATGATATGAATCTTGTTACGGGCGCCGAAAATGAATTCGGACATTTTAGGGTTCCAAAAACGGGTTTGGTGACCGAAGTGCACGCCCGCTTTTAGCATTTCACGCATGCTAACTTGAGTTGCCATATTGACTCCTGACTAGTTGGGTTAGGCCTCCATATACCCCATGAACCAACTCCTCTGTGCGAACACTTCAGAGCACCCTGGACCATGTGCCGGTATATGTGTGGTTTTAGGTTAATTCGAGCGGCGCTTTATACCATATCTTTACCCCAACAACAAGCACACAAGCACTTGAACAGGCAGAATAATCAATTGCCCTACGGGCCAGGGGTATATCGAATCCCAGCAGCCATGTACAATAGCCGCCTTTGTCTGATTCACTCCCTTTTTGCCTGTGTAAATTCTAAGCTGAGATTCATGAGTATTATCATTAAAAACGCGGAACAGATTGAGAAAATGCGTGTGGCTGGCCGCTTGGCCGCCCAGGTGCTGGAAATGATCGGTGACCATATCCAGCCCGGCGTTACCACCGCCGAGCTGGATAAAATCTGCCACGACTATATTGTGAACGAACAAGAGGCAATCCCTGCCCCCCTGAACTACAAAGGGTTTCCTAAATCCATTTGCACATCGGTTAACCATGTTATTTGTCACGGCATTCCCACAGATAAAAAAGTGTTAAAGAAAGGCGACATCATCAACGTGGACATCACGGTGATCAAAGACGGTTTTCATGGCGACACCAGTAAGATGTTCTTTGTGGGCGAAGCTTCTATTCAGGCGCAACGCTTAGTGCGCGTAACTCAGGAATGCTTGTATATGGGTATTCAGATGGTGAAACCCGGTATTAAGTTGGGTGATATTGGCGCAGCCATTCAGAAGCATGTAGAAAACAACCACTATTCTGTAGTACGGGAGTACTGTGGCCATGGCATTGGTGAAGGATTTCATGAAGAACCTCAAGTGCTTCACTATGGAAAAGCCAACACAGGTATTACTTTGCAGCCGGGCATGACGTTCACTATTGAACCCATGATCAATGCAGGCAAACGCCACACCAAGTTATTACCAGACAAATGGACAGTGGTAACCAAAGATCACAAACTGTCTGCTCAGTGGGAGCACACAATCCTGGTAACGGAAACAGGATATGAAGTTTTAACGCTACGGACAGAAGAAAACGATCTGCCCAGCCCAGCATGAAAACGCCCCTCGTTACCGAGCTAAAGCACGACACTGAGCTGTTTGAGCAACAGCGTTTTGATGATTTGGTAAAAGCGGAAGGCTCCATTACCAAAGCCTTCAAAACAGCACTGCATCAGGCAGACGAAGTACTTAAACAACGCTTTCTACAGCTTAACAATATTAAACTGATTATCCGTCGACGTGCCTGGGTGATGGATAAGCTGTTAGAACAGCTATGGCTGCAATATGATTTTGCCAAGAGCAGAGACATTGCCCTGCTGGCTGTGGGAGGCTATGGCCGCGCCGAACTTCACCCCCATTCCGATATCGATTTATTGATTCTGTTGAGGGACGAAAAAAGCGCCGAGCCATTCAATAACGATTTAAGCGCCTTCGTTACTCATTTATGGGACATCGGTTTGGATGTAGGCCATAGCGTGCGCACTGTTTCAGAATGCACCGAACTCGCCAAAGATGACATAACCATTGCCACCAACCTGATGGAATCGCGCACCATTGCAGGCAGCACCGATTTAGAAGACGCCATGGTGGCGGCTACTGGCCCCGACAAAATCTGGAACACGAAAGATTTCTTTAAGGCGAAGTGGCAAGAACAAATCACTCGCCACGATAAGTTCAACAATACGGAATATAGCCTGGAGCCGGACATCAAAAGCGCACCAGGCGGCCTGCGCGATATTCAAAACATTGGCTGGGTAACCAAACGCCATTTTAATGCCAACCGCTTAAGCGATTTGGTTCAACTTGGCTTTCTCACCAGTGATGAATACGACATCCTAAACGCGGGCCACTTATTCCTTTGGGAAGTTCGTTACGCACTGCATTTAATTACCTCCCGCGGTGAAAACCGATTGCTGTTCGACCATCAACGTGCCGTGGCCGATATGCTGGGTTATCGAGACAGCGACGCCAACCTGGCCGTAGAAAAGTTCATGAAACGCTATTACCGAGTAGCGCTTTCATTATCACAGCTGAACGACATGCTGCTACAGCACTTTGATGAAGCCATTCTGAGGGCCGATGAGCCAGAGCAGATCACTCCGATCAATAGTCGATTTCAGATTCGCAACGGCTTTATCGAAGCGACCCACGAAAAAGTATTTGAAAGAACTCCATCTGCCCTGATGGAAGTGTTTTTGATTTTAGCCCAGAACGAGGAAATCGAAGGCATTCGCGCTTCTACTATCCGCTTGCTAAGGGATAACCGGCATTTAGTGGACGAGCATTTCCGCGCCGACATTCGCAACATTTCCATTTTTATGGAGCTACTGCGCTCGCCCAACAAAATCTACACGCAACTTTATCGCATGAAGCGATTTGGGATTCTGGGCAACTATATCCCGGCGTTCGGCCAGGTGATCGGGCAAATGCAATATGATTTATTTCATATTTACACGGTGGATGCCCATTCCTTGCACGTGCTTCGCAATATGCGCAAGTTCCGTCACGCGGAAGTAAAAAAGGAATACCCGGTTGCTCATTTTATTGTACAGCGACTGCCTAAAATTGAACTGCTTTATATTGCTGGTTTGTTCCACGATCTAGGCAAAGGCCGCAACGGTGACCACTCAGAATTAGGTGCCGTGGACGCCTATGATTTTTGTATTCATCACCGCCTTAGCAAGTGGGATGCAAATCTGGTGAGTTGGCTGGTGGAAAATCATTTGCTGATGTCACTGACCGCGCAGAAAAAAGACATTGCCGACCCGGATGTTATTCACGAGTTTGCCTGCACAGTGGGCGATCAAGTGCGTTTGGATTATTTGCATGCTTTGACCGTTGCCGATATATGTGCCACCAATCCCAAACTTTGGAATGGCTGGCGCGGCTCGTTGTTAAGACAGCTTTATACAGAAACACGCCGCGCACTGCGCCGTGGACTGGA
>JBFKSL010000016.1:0-18323 GCA_041626995.1 Ketobacter sp.
AACCAGCTAACAAAATTCAGTGTGTATTTGCCGGTGTTATCGATCACTTTGATCCAGGAAATATCGGTGAAGATGGTCATACCAATCAAGAACACAGCCAGCAGCAGCAATGTGGAACCCAACGCATTCAAGGCGTGTAGGGAAAAACTTCCCACTTCGATCCCCAAAATCCCACCTGCACCATTGCGACCTGCAGAATCAATTTCAGGCAAACTTCCGGGAGACACTTCAAAATGGATATAGGCCAAACCCGTGGCAGCCACCATGGTCATCGTAAAACCGGCAAAGCGCAGCGCGCCCATTAGCCAGCTCCAGGGTTGGCTAGCCTGGCGGAACACCAGCCAAGCGCGATAGCCCACTAAGAGAGGAAACAAATAGGCTAAATAACCAAACAACGACATTAAAACATCGGCAGACCAGGCTCCAGCGCGGCCACCCAGGTTATGCACACTGCGGCCACTGCCCAGGCTACTCCAGCCGGGATCATGCAGATCAAAAGAAACCAGGGCAATAATCAAATAGACGGAGAAGAAGAACAGCACGATCATTGCTCCTTCACGCGCACTTTTCGCCAGCACCTCATTCCATTGCGCGGGCTGCCCTTGTCTTTGGGCCTGTTCTTTTTTCAAGGTAGATGTCCTACTCACGGGGCCTTAAATTCATAGCAAATGATATTTGCATTCTAGCCTTTAATCAGTTGTTTGCACAATCTTTGGGCAAGCTGGTTTAAGTTTGCCTTCCAACTAATTGGTTTTTTTACTATTTTCACAAGCAACTGATTGTAGCTTGAGACTATTCTAACAGAGCTGGCAGAACAATCTTACCTTTGGAAACGTTGATTCCGTCACTTAATGGACCATAGCTTTCCAACTGGCCTGAGGCCAACTTAGCCACATAGGGTAAAATAGCACCAGAGAGCGCTTCCGCTGCGGTTTTAGGTACCGCTCCAGGCATATTGGTCACCCCCATATGGATAACACCTTCCTCCGTATAAATGGGAGATCGATAATCCGTGGGCCGCATGGTTTCGATGCATCCACCTTGATCAATGGATATATCCACAATCACCCCACCATCAGGCATGGCGCGTACCATTTCCCGACTCACTATGTGAGGTGCTTTTGCACCCGGTACCAGCACAGATCCTACCACTAAATCCGCACTTTCCATGGCCTCGGCAATGGCAGCCTGATAGGAATACACTCCCGTTATATTAGGGGCGATGTTTTCGATCTGCCTTAAAGGTTCAGCATGGCAGTCAAAAGCGACAACCTGCGCTCCCGCAGCGGCTGCGGTTTTTGCTGCATTCTGCCCCGCCACCCCCGCGCCAATCACTACCACTTTGCCACTCGGGGTGCCTGCTACACCTCCCAACAACAAGCCTTTACCGCCCATGGAACCGTGCAGATAGTGAATACCCGCCTGAACAGCCACCCGCCCGGCAATTTCACTCATTGGGGCTAATAGTGGCAACTTACCTTGTTGTTCCACTGTTTCGAATGCCACAGCCGTTAAACCAATGTCGCAAAGCGATTGCGTCAATTGCGGGTTTGGTGCCAGGTGTAAAAAACAAAACAGCAAATGCTTCTCTTGCAGATATTTCAGGTCACCTTCAACAGGTTCCTTTACTTTTACAATTAGTTCAGCCTTGTCGAAAAGCGCTTCGTGCGTATCCGCAATGGACGCTCCAGCGTTCAAATAGTCCTGATCAGAAAAGCCACTTAACTGACCTGCTCCAGCTTCTACCCACACGACAAAACCCATCTGCACCAGATCCTGTACCGCGTGGGGCACCAGAGCTATGCGGCCCTCCATGGGTTTGATCTCTTTGGGAATTCCAATAATCTTTGAACCGGCCATACGCACCTCCTGCACATTTGCGCGCCCCTTACAATCAAGCATAGTTGCTAATATAGCTTTACTCTATATGGCTGATTTAGAGGAACTATTTGCCTAACCTTCATTAAATCAGTATAAGAACCTACTATCTTTTAAACCGATCAACACGCCCTCACATGGAATTATTTTGATGAGCGAAACGAAACACTGCCGATTATTAATATTAGGTTCCGGCCCAGCGGGATATACCGCCGCCGTTTATGCAGCCCGAGCAAACTTAGAGCCCGTTATGGTGACCGGAATACAACCCGGTGGCCAACTCACCACCACGACTGAAGTGGACAACTGGCCTGGTGATGCAGAAGGCGTACAAGGCCCGGAGTTAATGGAACGCATGAAGCAACACGCTGAACGCTTCAACACCGAAGTGCTGTTCGACCACATTAACAAAACCGATCTTAGCAAGCGCCCTTTTACGCTTTATGGAGACAATGCCACCTATACATGTGACGCTTTGATTATTGCCACCGGCGCATCCGCTAAATACTTGGGCATGGAATCGGAAGAAGCATTCAAAGGCAAAGGCGTAAGCGCCTGCGCAACCTGTGATGGCTTTTTCTATCGCAACCAAAAGGTCGCCGTAATCGGTGGAGGCAACACCGCGGTGGAAGAAGCCCTCTACCTGGCTAACATCGCAAAAGAAGTGGTGGTAGTTCACCGTCGCGACAGCTTCCGTTCTGAAAAAATACTTTCCGACCGCTTAAAAGATCGTGCCGAAAACGGCAACGTCACCCTGGAATTAAAATACACCCTAGATGAAGTGCTGGGTGATGATATGGGTGTAACCGGTATTCGCATAAAGAATGTTGAAAGTGGCGAAACCAAAGAAATCGAGCTGCAAGGTGTATTTATTGCCATCGGACACACGCCTAATACCGGCATCTTTGAAGGCCAGCTAGAGATGCAAAACGGCTATCTAAAAATTCAAAGCGGAATCGATGGTAATGCTACAGCGACAAGCGTTGAAGGCGTTTTCGCAGCCGGTGACGTAACGGATCACGTATATCGTCAAGCAATCACTTCTGCTGGCTTTGGTTGCATGGCCGCGCTGGATGCAGAAAAGTTTTTGGATGAAAACAATTAAGCCAATCCATTCATGATCAAAATCCCCGTCCTGGGTTTTCACACCCAGGACTTTCCTCCCATCGAACACGCCCTTGATGATCCCAACGGCCTATTGGCTGCCGGTGGCGACCTGGAACCAGAAACGCTGCTTAAAGCTTACTCACAAGGCATCTTCCCCTGGTATGAGGATGGTCAGCCCATTTTATGGTGGTCTCCCAGCCCACGCGCGGTTATTTTTCCTCGCCACTTACATGTCTCACGCAGCCTGCGTAAAGAATTAAAACAAGGCCGCTATCGAGTCACTATGGATACCGCCTTCGAACGGGTAATACGCAACTGCTCTTTACCCCGCTCCTATGCTGCAGGAACCTGGATCACCGAAGAAATGATTCAAGCCTATGTGCGTATGCATTTGCTTGGCTACGCGCATTCAGTAGAAACCTGGCTGGATGACAAGTTAGTTGGCGGCGCCTACGGCATTGCGTTAGGTAAATTGTTTTTTGGGGAATCCATGTTTAGCAAGGAAACCAACGCTTCCAAGGTTGCTTTTGTTCATTTGGTAAAGCAATTGGAAGATTGGGGCTTTCCACTGATTGATTGCCAAGTTGGCAACGATCACCTGGCTAGCCTGGGATCTACTGATATAGAACGTCCCATTTTCAAAAAATACTTAGCCGATTGCATACCCGATATAAATACACTTAGGCAACAACTACCGCAAAAGTGGGAACTGGCTTGGCAATATTGTCCACTCTGATACTGGAAACATCGGTAATTTCGTTTAATACTGTAGAGGAAGCACCTTCGCATAACCCACTGGAAAATTAAGGCTTTTGCAGAAAGGAATATGACCGATCTTGCCGCTGTAAAATTTTTCGTAACACCCCTGCACCAATGCAGTTATCTGCCAAGAGATGACGCTATAACGCTGTTCGCCGATCCAAAAGCCAGCGTGGACCACAATCTTTATAGCGAGTTATCAGAAGTTGGGTTTCGTCGTAGCGGCAACTATCTGTATCGTCCTCATTGCCGCCAATGCTCTGCCTGCATTCCTGTGCGTATTCCAGTAGACCGTTTTGAACTATCACGGAAGCACAAGCGAATATGGAACAGAAACCAAGACCTCACCATCAAACAGGTTCCTGCCAAATTCAACGATGAGCATTACGAACTGTATGCCCGCTACATCGAAGAAAAGCATCGTGATGGTGACATGTACCCACCCACGCCGGAGCAATATGAATCTTTCCTGTTAAGCGATTGGGGTAATACGGTTTTTTATGAGTTTCGAGGCAGCAAAGGCCAACTGGTGGCTGTTGCAGTTTCCGATGTCATGGAAAACGGCCTTTCTGCGGTATACACCTTTTACTGCACAGAAAACGCAAAACGCAGCCTCGGGGTGATGGCAGTGTTATGGCAGGTGGAAGAATGCAAAGCCATGGATTTGCCTTCTTTATACTTAGGTTATTGGATAAAAGACTGCCAAAAAATGAAATACAAAACCGAATACCAGCCTTTGGAAATGTATGTTAACAATCATTGGGTGTCTGTTTCCCAATAGATAAACCCTTATATTTCAGAAAGTTAGGGTTGCTTCGTAGGTGCTCTCGAAACACCCGACACCCCAACCCCCTCAAATTCCTTAAGAAAACGTAGTTTAGCTTTGCTAAATCCCTGCTTTTGCGGCAAAATTCACGCCTTCATTTTAAGCACTGTAAGCATTTTCCAATGCATTAAGAGGGTATCACTGGATGTCGAAAGAAGATTCCATTGAAATGGAGGGGACCATTACCGAGACCCTTCCCAACACCATGTTTCGAGTTGAGCTGGACAACGGCCATGTTGTAACAGCTCACATCTCAGGCAAGATGCGCAAAAATTACATCCGCATCCTGACTGGCGATCGCGTGAAAGTTGAAATGACACCGTACGACTTATCGAAAGGCCGCATCACCTACCGCGTTCGCTAATACCCTTATTTTAAGCACAAAAAAAACGAGCCCCTAACTTGGGGCTCGTTTTAGTTTGCTGCAAAAATTAAGGTAATCAGGCGGGCTCGGTATCAAACACCAAATCGCCATCCTCCTCATGGACGTGCACGGTTCCGCCACTTTCTGATAGCTCACCAAACAGAATTTTCTCTGCAAGTGGTCGCTTCAGGCGCTCTTGAATCAAGCGATTCATTGGGCGGGCACCCATGTCTTTATCATAACCCTGCTCTGCCAGCCAGGTACGCGCGCTGTCATCCACATCCAACATAACTTTCTTATCATCAAGCTGCGCTTGCAGTTCGGTAAGGAACTTGTCCACAACCCCTTTGATAATATGCATATCCAGGTTTTTGAATTGGATAACCGCATCAAGACGATTGCGGAATTCAGGCGTGAACATGCGCTTGAGAGCTTCCATTCCATCGGTGGAATGATCTTGCTGCGTAAAACCAATGGAGGAACGGCTCACTTGGTCGGCACCAGCGTTGGTGGTCATCACCAAAATCACATTGCGGAAATCCGCTTTGCGGCCGTTGTTATCAGTAAGCGTGCCGTGATCCATTACCTGCAACAGTAAATTGAACACTTCCGGGTGAGCCTTCTCAATCTCATCCAGCAGCAATACGCAGTGAGGCGACTTTGTAATGGCCTCTGTCAGCAAACCGCCCTGATCAAAGCCCACATAGCCAGGAGGCGCACCAATCAGGCGGGAAACCGTATGACGCTCCATATATTCCGACATATCAAAGCGAACCAGCTCCATACCCATCACGTTAGCCAACTGTCGGGTTACTTCTGTTTTACCTACACCGGTTGGGCCAGCAAACAAGAAGGAACCAATCGGGCGATCCGGATGGTTTAAGCCAGCGCGAGCCAACTTAATCGCCGCTGATAATGCATCTATAGCCTCGTCTTGACCAAACACCACCATTTTCAGGTCGCGTTCCAGGTTAGACAACAACTCTTTATCATTAGCCGATACGGTTTTCGGTGGAATTCGCGCGATCTTGGAAACAATGGATTCCACATCACTCACAGAAATAATTTTCTTACGCTTGCTGGGTGGCTGCAAACGCTGGAATGCACCCACTTCATCAATTACGTCAATGGCTTTATCAGGCAAGTGACGATCGTTAATGTAGCGAGCCGACAGTTCCGCCGCAGCTCTCAGAGCCTTGTTGGAGTACTTGATGTCGTGATGCTCTTCAAAACGGGTTTTCAGCCCTTTTAGAATCTCGTAGGTATCTTCCACGTTGGGCTCAACCACATCGATCTTCTGGAAGCGACGAGCCAACGCCCTGTCCTTTTCAAAAATACCACGGTATTCCTGGAAAGTTGTGGAACCGATACACTTGATATCGCCAGAAGCCAACATGGGCTTCAGCAAGTTTGAAGCATCCATAACGCCGCCAGAAGCCGCACCTGCTCCGATGATGGTATGAATTTCATCAATAAACAAAATGGCGTGAGTTTTCTTTTTCAGCTCTGCCAGCAAAGCTTTAAAGCGTTTCTCGAAATCGCCACGATATTTGGTTCCCGCTAACAATGCGCCCAAGTCCAAAGAATAGACAACGCTTTCTTCGATAGCGTCGGGCACTTCGCTATCCACAATCCGTTTCGCCAACCCTTCTGCAATAGCGGTTTTACCTACTCCAGGCTCACCGACCAACAGCGGGTTGTTTTTACGACGACGGCATAAAATCTGAACCGTGCGCTCAACCTCTTCGTCACGACCCACTAACGGATCGATACGACCAGCCAACGCCTGCTCATTCAAATTTGTGGCATAGGATTCCAATGGCGATTTATTCGTGCCACCTTCCGATACCTGCTCATCTTCATGCACTTCGTGACTGTGGTCTTCCAGGTTATGGGTTTCATCAGACACTTTCGATATACCGTGAGCGATGTAATTGACCACATCGATTCGAGCCACGCTTTGTTTCTTCAAGAAGTAAACAGCCTGACTCTCTTGCTCGCTAAAAATAGCCACTAGCACATTTGCGCCCGTGACTTCTTTTTTACCGGAAGACTGCACATGAAACACCGCGCGCTGTAACACACGCTGAAAGCCTAATGTAGGCTGCGTTTCGCGATCTCCATCCCCCGACGGAATAAGCGGCGTAGTTTCATCCACAAAGTTGGATAAATCCGAACGCAACTCATCAAGATTAGTGCCACAGGCTTTCAGTACAGTAGACGCTGCCTCATTATCGAGCAATGCCAATAGCAGATGCTCAACCGTCATATATTCATGACGCTTTGTGCGTGCGTCTCTGAATGCCAGATTTAAAGTGACTTCCAGATCTTTGCTTAACATCTTTACACCCTTATCCTCAGTACTTGGATAACTCAGCAATTCCTACAGGTCTATTGAAATCTTTCTACTTCACACATCAAAGGATGCTGATTTTCCCTTGCGTGTTTTATCACCTGCGCCGCTTTGGTTTCTGCTACATCCTTTGTAAACGTTCCGCAGCTCGCTCTTCCCTTAGTATGAACCGTAAGCATGATTTGTGTAGCTTGCTCGCGATTCATGGAAAAGAACACTTGCAAAACATCTACCACAAACTCCATCGGCGTAAAATCATCATCCAGCATTACGATCTGATACATCGGTGGAGGTGCTACGTCGGCTTTCGATTCTTCGACAGCCAAATCACCTTCAAATTCCGGATCGTTACCAGATGTCTCGCCTCCCATGTTCTCCATATTATTCAATGTTAGTAGAAGTTCTTCGGCTTTACTCATAACCAGAAATCATAAAATCGTTCGTTAAAATACTAAGTGTTCATAACTAACCTATATTGGGACTACGCTGGTCAGTTCAACTGCTAAAACACTTGACTAATAAGCCACAATCATGAACATTGTGGGCTGTGTTTAACAAAAGTTAACACAAAACGCTCCTGTGAAGTACATAAGACTCATTTTGTACCTCACAGGTAAAAAATAATAACAATTCAAAGATGGCTACCAACAAAGGTAGTCCCAACAGAAGGACTTGAGTTATGGCAACCGGGAAAGTCAAATGGTTCAATAACGCCAAGGGTTACGGCTTCATCCGTCCAGACACAGGTGGAGAAGATCTCTTTGTGCATTACTCCTACATTTGCATGGACGGATACAGAAGCCTAAAAGCGGGACAGCAAGTTACCTATGATGTTAGGGAAGCGCCAAAAGGCCTACACGCCGTTAATATCGGCCTTGTGGGCGTGGATGCAACCCAAGCCTCCAATGAAGAAACTCAAAGCGAAGATTCTGGCATCAGCAATCAACAGTCTGTTGATTTAGATTCCACAATTCACGCTGAAGCGGTTTAAGTTTTCCAATAAAAGCCTTGCGCCCAGCGCAGGGCTTTTATTCGTCAACTAACCCACTTGAGTTCTGCTTAAGGCAGCTTCACTCGCTCGCCCCCATTTCCGACAGCTTTGCGGTCGTGGGCGGTGCCACTCGGCTTTGTTTACCGCTTCCTTTACGAACCTTCCTTAAATAGTTTTTTGCGCCTTAAAAAACAAAAGGCCGTTTTAAAAACAGCCTTTCTTCCATAATGCTCTTTATAAGGAGCTTAATCTTCCATATGGGAGATGATGGCATCACCAAATTCAGAACAACGCAACAACGTGGCATCGGGCATTAAACGCTCAAAATCGTAGGTTACGGTTTTGGCTTCAATGGCGCCTTGCATTCCGTTGATGATCAGGTCAGCAGCTTCGGTCCAGCCCATATGACGTAACATCATTTCGGCAGACAGAATCAGTGAGCCTGGGTTTACTTTATCCTGACCCGCATACTTAGGAGCCGTACCATGGGTTGCTTCAAACACTGCTATGCTACCACCAATATTAGCGCCTGGTGCAATACCAATACCGCCAACCTCTGCGGCCAACGCATCAGAGATGTAGTCGCCGTTCAGGTTCAATGTTGCAATCACGGAATATTCATCGGGACGCATTAGGATTTGCTGCAGGAAGGCATCTGCAATCACGTCTTTAACGATGATGTCTTTTCCGGTTTTTGGATTCTTGAATGAGTGCCAAGGGCCGCCATCTAACGGCTCCGCGCCAAAACGCTCAGCGGCTAACTCATATCCCCAGTCCTTAAAAGCGCCTTCGGTAAATTTCATTATGTTGCCCTTGTGAACCAAGGTCACAGAAGGCTGATCATTATCAATTGCGTACTGAATGGCTTTACGTACTAAGCGTTGCGTTCCCTCTTTGGAAACTGGCTTGATACCGATACCGCAACCTTCTGGGAAACGGATTTTAGTGACACCCATTTCTTCCTGTAGGAAGCGGATCACTTTTTTAGCGTCTTCGCTATCAGCTTGCCATTCGATACCGGCGTAAATGTCTTCAGAGTTTTCACGAAAAATAACCATGTTGGTTTTTTCTGGGCAGTGAACCGGACTGGGAACACCGCGAAACCAGCGCACTGGGCGTTGGCATACATACAAATCCAACTCTTGGCGCAGCGCCACATTGAGAGAACGAATACCGCCCCCTACTGGTGTAGTCAGTGGCCCCTTGATGCCGATAATAAACTCGCGCAATGCTTCAAAGGTTTCTTCCGGCATCCATTCATCAGGCCCGTATATCTTGGTGGACTTTTCACCACAATACACTTCCATCCAGGCAATTGACCGTTTGTTACCGTAAGCTTTCTCTACAGCCGCGTCAGTTACCTTGAGCATTACTGGTGAGATGTCGACGCCAATCCCATCCCCTTCGATGTAAGGAATGATAGGATGGTTCGGGACATTCAGGGACAGGTCCGCGTTAACGGTGATTTTGTCACCATCTGCCGGAACCTTAATCTTTTGGTACCCCATGTCGTTATTTACTCCCTATTTACATACAATTACGGTTAGGTACGCGAAGTATACAGAAAACTGGATCATTTCGCCTCATCAATTTCCTCATAACCGACTAAGTATCAACCACATAATGACTACACCCAACAGTAATTCCAACCGGGTTTTACTCTTAAACAAACCCTTTCGGGTGCTTTGCCAATTTTCTGAACACGAAGGCAAACGTACACTGGCTGAATTTATTTCAACCCCAGATATTTACCCTGCCGGCCGTTTGGATTTCGATTCTGAGGGTCTATTGTTACTCACAGGTGACGGTCAGCTTCAGCATCACTTAACTGACCCAGACCACAAGCTTCCCAAAACTTACTGGGTTCAAGTGGAGGGGCAAGTCAGCGAGCATGCTTTACGCCAACTTGAAAATGGAGTCGAGCTTAAGGACGGAAAAACCCGTCCCGCCACAGCAATTCTGATTCCAGAACCAGAAGGCTTGTGGGAGCGAAATCCGCCAGTTCGTTTCCGCGCGAACATTCCCACTTCTTGGATTGAGCTAACCATTAGCGAGGGTAAGAACCGTCAGGTTCGACGCATGACAGCAGCGGTTGGATTTCCCACCCTGCGTTTGATTCGAAGCAAAATCGGGCCCTGGGAATTGCAAAATTTGAGCCCTGGTGAATGCCGTTGGGAAACGATTCCGCACGCAATTCTAACGACTCTTAAGAAAAACAAAGAGCTGCGATCACACAAGCCTAGGAAGCATTCATTAAAAAAGCCTTACCACCGATCCCGTGCCCGTTGATCAGTATCTTTGGCTTCCACCCATTTTTCATCAGAACCGTTCAGACACTCTTTTTTCCAAAATGGCGCCTCGGTTTTTAAGTAATCCATGATGAATTGGGCTGCCTCGAAGGCCGCTGCCCGGTGTTGGGAAGAAACCGCCACCATCACAATCTGATCCGAGTTATGAAGCTTACCCACACGGTGAATTATGGTAGTTGCGAGAATAGGCCAACGCTGCCGGGCTTTTTCTACAATTCCTTTGAGGGATTTTTCCGTCATGGCAGGATAATGCTCTAAGATAAGCCCCTCGATTCCTCCGTCCTCATTAAAATCGCGCACTAGACCGGTAAAAAGCACGATGGCACCACTGTTGTGGCTGCGCTCGCGGATTTTGTTATACGCATCGGCCACATCAAAATCCGCTTCCTGCACACAGATTTGGTCTGCACTCACCTTAACCTCCCGTTACCGGCGGAAAGAATGCCAACTCATCACCTTCTTCCACCGTGGTTTCAGCATTGGCCATCTCTTGGTTTAATGCCACCAACACTGATGGATCAGACAATACCGCTTCAAAGGATTCGCCCTTTCGCTTCAGCAAATCGATCACCGCGCCCACATTTTGGTAGCCACTGGGTAGCTCGAAATCCATTTCAGAGGTTCCAACTTGATCCCTCACCCGGGCAAAAAATAAAACTTTTATTAACTTCATGTGCATTTGCCTTTTAAATTAGTCTTGTGCTTTCCAGTGCCCGCTTTTTCCACCTTCTTTTTCCAAAAGCCGAACCTGTTCAATCACCATACCTTTGTCCACGGCTTTACACATATCATAAAGGGTTAGCGCGGCCACGGATGCAGCAGTTAATGCTTCCATTTCAACACCCGTCTTACCCGCCAATTTGCAGGTGGCAGTAATGTGGATTTGATTCTGTGATGCAACGGGCTCCAGATGCACCTTTACCGAGGTCAACATTAGGGGGTGGCACAAAGGAATGAGATCGGAGGTTTTCTTAGCCGCTTGAATGCCCGCAATGCGTGCCACCGCCAATACGTCACCTTTTTTGTGTTTGCCTTCGGTGATCATGGCCAGAGTTTGTGGCAACATGGTTACTCTCGCTTCAGCGATAGCCTGGCGTGAGGTAACATCTTTTTCGGTCACATCCACCATATTGGCGCGACCCTGAGCATCAAGGTGTGTAAGTTCAGTCATTTTGGTTCCGGTACAGAGTTGATTCTTCAGTCAGACTGCTGGAATCTAAAGAGAATTGCAGATAAAAAACAACTATAACGAAAGCCCTATGGAAAAGAAAATAGCTTACTACCTGGGTTACCCACTTGATCCGGTACTCTACCAACAAATTGTTGATACCATTAACCAGATTGAGCAGGGAGGTAATACAGACACTCTGTGCAAATCTGCCGCGGAAACCCTAATAAATGTGACCAACGCCGGTTTCTCTGCCTACTACGATACCCCAACGTCCATGGCTGCCCTACCCCGTCCGATTAAAAGAGCAACCGATGCAGGTATCCACACTGTGCAGAAAGGCATTCAGATGGTGATTCGGAAGCTGCTGAAAAATCGGTCTATGGAAGACCTGGAACGTCTGGCCTTCAACCTATCCCATTTAATTTGCGTGGATATAGAGTCCCCTGACAAAGCCTATGCCTGCTTCCGCTTAAGAAAGCCTCTTTACGAAAAAGCAGTGACGAACATGCAAAGGGTGCATGAGGACACAAATTTACATGCTTACCGCGGGGATGTTATTGAATCTATTGAAGATTTGATCGAATCAGGCATTGAAATGTTCTACACCCGGCCTGTGAATCAAGCTAACATTGGCAAACTCACTCGAAAGGCAGCAGATTTAGGCATGCACGGAGTACAGAGAGGCATAAATGCCGTTATTCATCGCATGTTTAAAGATATGCGCCATAGCGAACTACAACCTCTGGCCAGCTACTTCGAAACCCTGCTGCATTCCAACGTGGATACCTATTATCGTCACCGATTAGCCAACTAGTATTTGGGATACAGGCCAATTTTGGGTAGAATTGCGCGTTCTTTGCCAACGACACCCTGAAGTTATGATCTGGACCCCCCACGCGACCGTTGCCACCATTCTGGAACAGAATGGCAAATATCTGCTGGTTGAAGAAACAGTGGACGGAAAAGTGGTGCTCAATCAGCCCGCTGGCCATATAGAAAAAAATGAACCCATTATCGACGCTGCCATTAGAGAAACTCTGGAAGAAACCGGCTGGCACGTGAGAATTACCCATTTGGTTGGCATTTACACCTATTTTGCGCCTAATGGTGTAACCTACTATCGATTCTGTTTTGCCGGTGAACCTATTCAGCAAGACCTCAACCTTAGCCTGGATCAAGGCATCATTGGCCCGGTGTGGCTAGACTTGGAAGAAATACAGGGAAGAAAAGACCAATGGCGCAGCCCGTTACTGCTGCGTTGCATCGAAGATTATGCCCAAGGTAAGCGCTTCCCTCTCGATATCCTTTATGAACATCCGGTGGAAGCTTAGGTTATGGGCAGCACCAAACAAAAAGTCATAGTTGGCATGTCTGGCGGCGTGGATTCTTCTGTCAGCGCCTACCTGTTGATGCAGCAGGGATATGACGTTGAAGGCCTGTTCATGAAGAACTGGGACGAAGATGACGGTACCGAATACTGCACGGCTATCACGGATTTAGCCGATGCTCAGCAGGTGGCTGATCGCTTAGGCATTAAACTACATACTGCCAACTTTGCCGCTGAATATTGGGATCGGGTGTTTGAGCACTTCCTGGCGGAATACGGTGCTGGCCGCACACCTAACCCGGACATTCTATGTAATAAAGAAGTGAAATTCCGCGCTTTTTTGGATTATGCCATTACACTGGGCGCAGATTACATCGCCACGGGGCACTATGCCCGCCGCGGAGAAACCGAAGTGGTTGCGGGTGAAAACCGCGCGCCCTTGATAAAAGGTCTTGATGGTAATAAGGACCAGAGCTATTTTTTGCATGCGGTTAATGGCAAGCAAATTGCCCGTACACTTTTTCCACTAGGAGAGCTGGAAAAATCTGAAGTGCGTAAAATTGCCGAGCAGCAAGGTTTTGACAACCACGACAAAAAAGACAGCACCGGCATTTGTTTTATTGGTGAGCGACGTTTTAAAGATTTTCTGGAACAATACCTGCCAGCCAATCCTGGCAAAGTCATTACTGATGAAGGTGAAATTATTGGGGATCACCAGGGGTTGATGTTCTATACCATTGGCCAACGTCAGGGCCTGGGCATTGGTGGCTTAGCCAATAAATCAGAATCACCTTGGTATGTGTTGGAAAAGGATTTGCAAAATAACCAACTGGTTGTAGGACAAGGGATCAATCATCCCATGTTGTTCACTGATCATCTGACTACTGAATCTGATGTACATTGGGTGCTGGAAGCACCACAGTTGCCGCTGCACTGCAAAGCCAAAACTCGTTATCGCCAACCGGATCAGGATTGCGTCGTTAGCGTCCATGAAGCTGGTGGCGTTAGTGTCACATTCGATCAGCCGCAACGAGCGGTAACACCGGGTCAATCCGTGGTGTTTTACCAAAACGATATTTGCCTGGGTGGTGCTGTGATACAACACACCTGGAATAACACACGCGTAGAATCAAAAGGGGAGTGATTCTTGTGAGGCCGAAAGAAGAAGAAAAAGCCATTGCGTTATCTGGACTATTTCAGGCTGCAACCCTGGTACAACAACTGGCTCGCACAGGAGAAGTAAACCAGGGTGCCTTTAATTCCATGATGGAAAGCATCTTTGTACTAGACCCTGGATCAACCGAGGAAGTTTATGGCGGAATTAAAGGCGTTAAACTGGGCATAGACACCTTGCTTTTGGTGTTGAAAGAAAAAGAAAGCACCCGTTATGCCGACGCCATTCGCTACACCATCGGTATGCTTCACGTAGAAAAAAACCTGGCCAAACAGAACGATATTATGAGCGTATTGCGTTCACGCTTGGAACAACTCACCAATCAAATGCCCCATTTTGACGGTGTATCCAGCACAGAAGTCACCAATAAATTAAACGATATTTATTTAGATACTTTGGCCAAGTTCAAATTCCGCATTCAGGTGAATGGCGACCCCATGCATCTGCGCCGGGAAGACAACGCCGCTAAAATTCGCGCTATTTTATTATCCGGCGTGCGCTCTGCCATGCTATGGCGCCAGCTGGGTGGGTCACGTTTACAGTTTGCCTTTGGCAAACGCCGCCTGATAACCGCCCTGGACGCACTGCAACAACAATCTACTTTTTCCTAATCAGCAATCGAGGAACACAACATGGAATTGAATGCCCTAACCGCCATTTCACCAGTGGACGGACGTTATGGCAGCAAAACCCAATCACTTCGCCATATTTTCAGTGAATTTGGGCTAATCCGTTTTCGCGTCTTAGTAGAAGTTCGCTGGTTACAGAAGTTATCTGCCCATAGCGGAATTATCGAAGTACCCGCCTTCTCTCAGCCAACTCAGGATCTGTTAAATTCCATTGTTGACGACTTTTCAGTAGAAGATGCTCAGCGCATAAAAGACATTGAACGTACCACCAATCATGACGTAAAAGCGGTGGAGTACTTTCTCAAAGAAAAAGTGGCAGGCAACCAAGAGCTGGAGGCTGTTGGTGAGTTCATTCACTTTGCCTGTACCTCTGAAGACATCAACAACCTGTCTCACGGGTTAATGCTAAAAAATGGGCTAGACCAGGTTTTGGTTCCCACCATGGAGAAAGTGGTTAGCGCCATTACTCAATTGGCTCATCAATACGCTGACATGCCGATTTTATCGCGTACTCATGGTCAAACCGCCTCTCCTTCCACCATGGGAAAAGAAATGGCCAACGTAGTGGCCCGCTTGCGCCGCCAACTGCAACAAATTAAGTCTGTGGAGATACTGGGTAAAATCAATGGCGCCGTGGGGAACTATAACGCCCATATGAGCGCTTACCCGGAAATCGATTGGGCCGCCAATGCTGAAGAATTTGTTACCAGTTTGGGCATCCAGTGGAACCCCTACACCACCCAGATCGAGCCCCATGATTACATCGCCGATTTGTACGATGCAATTGCCCGTTTCAACACCATTTTGATCGACTTTGATCGTGACGTTTGGGGTTACATTTCCTTGGGATATTTCAAACAAAAAACAGTGGAAGGCGAGATAGGCTCTTCCACCATGCCTCATAAGGTTAACCCCATCGATTTCGAAAACTCCGAGGGCAACTTAGGCATAGCCAACGCTATCATGAGCCACTTGGCACAAAAGCTGCCAATTTCACGCTGGCAACGCGACCTAACCGATTCCACAGTGTTACGAAACCTGGGTGTTGGTTTTGGCCATAGCATGATTGCTTATGAAGCCAGCCTAAAAGGCATTGGCAAACTGGAAATTAACGAGCAACGCCTGGCGCAAGACCTAAATGCTGCTTGGGAAGTGCTGGCAGAGCCCATTCAGACTGTCATGCGTCGCTATGGCATCGAAAAGCCTTACGAGAAACTAAAAGAACTCACCCGCGGCAAAGCCATTACCCAAGAAGCCTTAGTTGCCTTTGTGGACACATTGGAAATTCCAGAACAGGAAAAAGTACGCTTGAAAGCGCTCTCCCCCGCTTCTTACATAGGCAACGCAGCACAACAAGCGAAGGCGATCTAACGCACCATGTCTTCCAAGCCCATCGACATTCTGGGAGGACGCTCGGCAGAGCTGTTCTTCGCAGAATACTGGCAAAAAAAGCCACTTCTGGTACGCAACGCGCTACCGGGAGTGGACTCCCTATTAGAGCCCGAAGAACTGGCAGGGATAGCGCTGGAAGAAGGGGTTGAATCACGCATTATTCTTGAACGCAGCCCTATTGACTGGGAACTTAGACACGGCCCTTTCAATGATAAAACCTTCAAGAACCTACCCAAAACTCACTGGACGTTATTGGTACAAGCTTTAGATCACATCGTTCCCGCAGTTTCAGATATTCTAGACCACTTTGATTTTCTACCTAACTGGCGCATTGACGACATTATGGCCAGCTTTGCACCGGTTGGTGGAAGCGTAGGGCCGCATTATGATTATTATGATGTTTTTCTAATCCAAGCTCATGGCCAACGCCGCTGGCAACTTGGCCAGCAATGCGATGACAGCACGCCACTACTGGAAGGCTTACCTGTTAAAATCCTACAAGATTTCGATCCAACTCAAGAGTGGTTACTCAACCCTGGAGACATGCTCTACTTACCACCAGGGCTGGCCCACTATGGCGTGGCGGAAAATGATTGTATGACTTTTTCCGTTGGCTTTCGTGCGCCCAGCGAACAGGAAATACTGGGCGAATTTGCCCATTTCCTTAGCCAAATCCCTTCACAACAGGCACGCTACCAAGATCCTGATTTACAGCCGCAATCCAACCCAGGCTGGATCACTCCTCAAGCGGTAGATAAAGTGCAGGAGATTTTGCAAAAGCTGGTATCCGATCCCAATAAAATTGCCAACTGGATGGGCGAGTTTTTCTCCCAAACCAAATACGCTCAACAGCCCGAACCACCTGAAGGCGAATACTCTGAAGCTGAAGTGCATGACCTACTAACCGCCAACCTCACCGTTCGCAAAGAAGAATCCACGCGCTTTATTTATACGGGTGATGTAAATCGCCCCCACCAATTTTTTGTCAACGGCACTGGATTTGATATTCCGGCCATTAGCCAATCACTTGTTCTTTACCTATGTAAAGATCGCCACTATAGCCCCGCCACCTTATCTCTTTTCTGCGAATCGACCGAAAATATGCGCCTGTTTGTTCAATTATTAAATATGGGTGTGATCTATTTCGAAGACGAGCAATATCAGCAGTAATCCATATTTATGTTAGTGTTACACTATACTAATAGGTAACTCATTAAAGATGCATGGTTATGGATATTAAGGAGCTGGCTCCTTCACTGATTGTTGGAGAAAACAAAGATACCTATCTGCTGGAAAGCCTTGAAGAATTTTGCTGTGCCATTGACCGCATGGCGGAACAAGCCAAACGCAGAGTTAAAATTTTTACTCAGGAGCTGGATCACGAACTCTATGACCGGCCTGAGTTAAGCGATTTGTTGTTAACTGCTTGCCGAGAAAATAAAGGCTGCGTTATTTCCATCCTTTTGAAAGATGCCAATCGTGCTGCCAAGCATGGTCACCGATTAGTTGATCTGCAACAGCGCTTACCTTCTGGGGTGGAAATTCGCACGCTGCCCAGAGAATACGAAGACATGACAGACGAGTATTTTATTGTGGACGACACGGCCATGGTAAAGCGCTTTTCCATTGGCTACATGCGTGGCCATTGTGAGTTCCGATCCATTCCTGATGCTGTGAAATACGGCAGACAATTCAACGATATTTGGGAGCGCAGTCTTCCATGCCAGGAATTAAGAAGGCTCAGTTTGTAATGAAGACCATTCCAGCCAAAATTCTGATTCTATTTATTACTCTATTCGGTCTTGTGAACTTCAGTTTTGCGGAAATCCAAACAACAGAAGTATATGAAACCTATTTGGCCTCCCATAAGCTCATTCCTATTCTAGAGCCACTGATTGGGCCAGAGGATAAAATTACGGGCTTTCGCAATAAGTTATTCGTAAAAGCACCACCAAGCATTCAAGATGAAATTTTATCCGTATTGGAAGAAATTGATCGGCCTTTACAAAACATAAAAATCTCACTGCGCTACGGGCAAAACCA
>JBFKSL010000017.1:0-18152 GCA_041626995.1 Ketobacter sp.
CCCGCCTGCCACTGATCCACGGTGGTTTCCAGTGTGGTATGAGGCACGATGTTTAAATTAAATAGAGCACCACTGATCGCGTTCACCGTCAGGCTGATGCCATCCACACAAATTGAGCCTTTGTGAGCAATGTATTTGGCCAACTCATCTGGCGCTTTCACTTTAAAATGAATAGAGCGGCCATCGTCATGACGGGAAACGATTTCTCCCAACCCATCCACGTGACCAGAAACCAAATGACCACCCAACCGGGTTGTTGGCGTGAGTGCTTTTTCCAGGTTCACAGGCGAGCCGGTTTTCAGTTGATTAAAACTGGTGTGATTGAGCGTTTCCAAGGATACGTCTGCCCAAAAACCATCACCGGGTAATTCAATTACCGTGAGGCAAACACCGTTTACGGCGATGCTGTCGCCCAGTTTTACGTCGCCCAAATCCAGCTTGCCGGTTTCGATACGCAAGCGCATATCACCACCCTTGGGTTCCATTCGGGCAATTTTTCCAACGGATTCAATAATGCCTGTAAACATGGTTAGTTATCCCAGCCATAGGTTAGTCGAATATCTTGGCCGATCTGGCGCAGGTCTTTTAGTAGCAGCGGCTGACTTTGTGCCATGCTACTGATCTCTGGCAAAGATAGCACTGGCCGAGCAGCACTGCCCATGAGCTTGGGCGCCATATAGCAAACCCATTCATCCACCAGGCCTTGTGCTACGAAAGCGCCACCCAATACCGCGCCGGTTTCCACCAGCACTTCATTCACTTCTGCGTCGGCCAGCTTTTTCAACACCGCCGATAAGTCAGGTTTGCCGTTAACTTCTTCCAACACAATCACGTCGGCACCTGCTGCCTGAAGATCCTCAGCTTTTTGTGCTTGAAGCTGAGAGCAAACAATCCAGGTTTTGCCTGGTTGCTGTAACAGTTTAGCCGAAGGCGGTGTGCGTAATTGTGAGTCCAACACCACGCGAAGAGGTTGTATCGGTTGGTAATCGTTAGGCCAGCTCCAACCGGCTTCACTGGCATCACTATCTAATGGCTGGGGCCACATGTCCGGGCGCACGGTTAGAGAAGGGTCATCAGCCAAAACCGTTTCCACACCGGTCACGATGGCTTCCACTCGGGCTCGTAAACGCTGCACATCGGCTCGCGCTTTGGGGCCAGTAATCCACTGGCTTTCACCATTGGCCATGGCGGTGCGGCCATCCACACTCATGGCGGATTTTAAAGTAACCCAGGGCAACCCCGTACGCATACGTTTATTGAAGCCGGGGTTGATCTGTTCTGCCTCTACTTGCATCAGGCCGCAGGCCGTTTCAATACCAGCCTGCTGCAACAGGCGGTGACCATTGCCAGACACTTGTGGGTTGGGGTCTTCCATGGCGCTAATCACCTTAGCTACGCCAGCTTGAATCAGGGCTTCTGCGCAGGGAGGGGTTTTGCCATGGTGGGAACAGGGTTCTAATGAGACGTAGGCTGTGGCGCCTTGAGCTTGAGCACCCGCTTCACGCAAGGCATTCACTTCCGCATGGCCTTGGCCTGCCACTTGATGCCAGCCACGACCTACCACTTTGCCATCTTTCACAATCACACAGCCCACACGAGGGTTGGGGTGTGTGGTATACAAACCACGCCAGGCAAGACGAATTGCCTCTGCCATATAGCGGTGATCTGTACTGTTAAAGAGCGCTGTGGTCATGAATTCGGGCCACTACCAGAAATTTTGGCCGCACAGTATACCACAGCTGATAGGACTGCAAAGAATCGTTATTTGACGCCGGTTACCTTACCATTTTTTTGCAGCAAGGCAATTTCTTCCGAAAACTGGCTGATATCCTGGAAATCGCGGTATACAGATGCAAATCGTACGTAGGCCACCTGATCCAGGTCGCGCAGGGCCTGCATCACTTCTTCACCGACAACTCGGGATGGCAGCTCACGCTCTCCTGTGGCTCTGAGTTTATGGCAGATCTGACTGATGGCGGTTTCCACCTGCTCCACGCTGACGGGGCGCTTTTCTAAAGCTCGTTGAATACCACTTCGCAGCTTGTTCTCATCGAAAGGCTCTCGGGTGCCATCGGATTTCACCATCTTTGGCATGACCAATTCGGCGCTTTCATAGGTGGTGAAGCGCTCACTGCATGCCAGGCATTCACGACGACGGCGCACCTGGCAGCCCTCAGCCACCAGGCGGGAATCGATCACTTTGGTGTCGTCGGCATTGCAGAATGGGCAGTGCATGGGTTTATCTCCTTGAAAATATTGGGGCAATCATAGCGGTTAAAGGTGGCCTAAGAAAGCGGCACCGATGTGTTATCCACCACCTTGCGCATCACAAAACTGGAATGCACCCCAGATACCCCCTCAATGCGAGTCAACTTGCCCAGCAAAAACGCCTGAAAATGCTCCATATCTTCCACAATCACTTTGAGAATATAGTCCGCCGACTGACCCGTAATGAGATAACAAGATTGCACTTCAGGAAAACTCTTCACCTGCTGCTCGAAGTTTTCAAAGCGCTCTGGGGTGTGCTTATCCATGGAGATCTGAATGAGGGCGGTCATTTTCAGCCCCAGCTTTTCAGGGTTCAGTATTGCAACGTATTGATCAATATAGCCTTCTTCTTCTAGCTGACGCACCCGGCGCAGACAAGGCGAAGGAGATAAACCAATTCGCTCTGCCAAATCCTGATTGCTGAGGCGACCTTCCTGTTGAAGCTGCTCAAGAATATTTTTATCGTATTTATCCATTGCGGGGAAAACCATATATATGAAATATTATTCCAAGATTATATGGCTATACGGAATTTTAAGCCAAACCTACCGACCTAGCGGTGAAGTAGCTTATATTGATCGACCTTAGACTTGCTCTCATCCGACAACTGAGTAACGTGATGTACGCTGCTCTCAATCTTTTGTGCGGCTTCCGACGAATTTGAACCGATTTTTTGAAGCTCTTCTGTATCATTAAATATCTGTTTTATGGTTGATGACTGCTGCTCCATGCTCGTCGCCACCTTCAGCAACACCTGCTCTGCTTCATTCACCTTATCGGAAATGCTATTCATTTCGTCTGTAACCTTTTGCGAGAGCCCCACACCCTGCTGGGTATAGCCCACGGTGGCATTCACCAAAGCTGTTATCTTTTCAGCGGCCTCACCGGCATTGCCTGCCAAAGCCCTCACTTCATCAGCCACCACAGCAAAACCACGCCCCTGCTCTCCCGCCCGCGCTGCTTCGATTGCTGCATTCAGGGCCAGCAAATTAGTTTGATTGGCAATAGTTTGAATCGAAGTCGTGTTGTCCTGAATTTGCTCACTATTACTATTAATCTGGTTCACCACTTCCCTGAGTTCGCCTAACAATTGCTGCCCATGGCGCACCAAACTACCAATTTCATGACTATTTTGATTCGCAACATCAGTATTAGCCGCCACTTCTGTTATGGCTTCCGCGCTTTGCTGTAATGCACCAGAAATACGAGTGGTTGATTCCAGCTGTTGCGAGGCACCACCGCTTACAATCGCACTGGCAACATTAGAGGTATCCAAAGCGTTCTTAATGTCCTCGCTGAAATTCTGCAACATAGAAAAAGTTTCGCTTAACGACTGCAACGAGCCATTTATATCCGTTGCTAGACGATCAAGATCACCTTTGGTATTAACGCTCACACGCTGACTTAAATCGCCCGAAGCAACCGCACTCATCACTCGAATAATTTCGCCCACACTGGACTCAATGGTGTCCAATAGAGAATTAAAATCACGCACGGTCGCACCCACTTCGTCCGTGCTCCGCGTTGGCGCCCGTACAGATAAATCACCTTCTCGCTCAATTTTTCGCACGGCCTCAGCCAACCCCATCAACGGCTTGGTGAGCAATTTAGAAAAAACAAAGGCCACGGCACTACCAATTGCCACCGCAAAAATCAAAAGGTAAATCAAAAGAGATTGAGCTTCAGCCAGGTTCTCATCGGCTACTTTAGTTGACATGGTATTACTGATAAAACCAATCAATTCATCGCCCTGCATGAGCGGATGGTAATCGGCATAATAGCTTCCACCGTTCACATCCAGAATGGTTGAAACATTGTTTTTTTGACCGGCCTGAACCGCCTCTAATACCGCTTGCGGAACCTGCTCAACACCAGCGTTGGGGCCAGCACTAAACTGCTCACCTTGATAAATGGAAACGCGAGTATTAGACATTTCTGACACAGCTTGAGCAAAACCATCATCCAGCAAAAATGCTGCCGAAATAATACCAAGCCGAACACTGGGATCATCGACATCATTAGCAAACACTGTATTCACTACCGCAACATGCTTGTTAATTTGGGTTCGAACAACACTTTCGTTTTGACGAAACTTATGTAACTCTGCAATCACCTGCGGAGGCGTCAACGATTCCACACCCAGCCCCTGATATTGTTTGCCCCCCACTAACCAACCGGTGAGATTTTCAGCCGCCACATGAAACGCAATCACCTGCTCGGAATCGCTGGACACTACTGCAACACCTATTTGGTTACGCTCAGAAACCGAGGCTAAGCGCTCTGCTACTGCTTTTGCCATTTCAACGTACGCATCATCGAAGCCCGCTTCAACATCTTCAGCAAGCAACTCATTCAGCAGCAAAAGAGTTGATGAAAAATTCTCGTCGGCCGCTAAGGATTCAATAGCCTGTTTTTGTTTTTGATGTGTAGACTCAACCTGAGCC
The DNA here is from genome assembly GCA_041626995.1 of Ketobacter sp. Taxonomy (GTDB): domain Bacteria; phylum Pseudomonadota; class Gammaproteobacteria; order Pseudomonadales; family Ketobacteraceae; genus Ketobacter. The sequence continues at coordinate 4,713 of JBFKSL010000017.1, forward strand.
TCTGCCACACTGGAAGCGGTTCGCAGCAACAACCGCGCGTCTTGTTCAAACCATTGACGAGCTTTGGTATTAACAATATAAAGGCTAATTGAAAGAACCATTGCTATTAGCGCAACAAACGTTAAGGTTATCTTTGCTTGAATATTCAACTTCATAAGCTGCGACCTGGTATTAAAATCTACTCCAGCGTTTCAGGCAGACCCGCTGCACTCCGACTCGCTTTCCACTCGTCAAAACTTCTGGCAGCTTCCTCTCCAGGCATAGAAGCAATAATCTCAAAGTAATCCTGTTTATAGGGGTCTTGCAGGACTTGCTCTTGAGGCTTTCCTTTTACCGCAAAGACAGTCTGAACATTCTGATGATCAAAAGCGCGCCAAACTTGCTGGTCTTTTAAGAATGTAAACGACTTGCCATTCAGGTGATTAATAATCGCTTTAGTTTCAAAGCTTTTTACCGCCTCCACCGCCTCTTTGTATTGATAAAGAATGGTGTAGGCTGAAGCAGCTGATGAAGAAGGGTAACTGTTGTGTTGTTTAGCAAAATTGGCAACAAAAGATTTGCCCGCTTCACTATTGGTCATTTCTGGAACCTTCCAATACCAGGGCACCGCACCTACTACATCCTCCATCACTTTTGGCCCCGCACTTTCAGCCATACCCAACGTGATGTTGGGCACCACCACAGCCATCTTTCTTTTCAAGCCCATTTTAGTCGCCAGGGTTAACGCTTCTGCCATGTCATTCCCAAACAACACTAAAACCAAAACATCAGGTTTATTCGCCTTGGCAAGAGTTAGTGCTTTTTTGAAATCTTTTTTGGTAGCACCAGGAAAAGGGGTTTTGGCTCGTTTATGGGCGTTGTCATCAAGGGTATTGCTAAAATGGCGAATAGACTCTTCCGTTGTCCAGCCCCAGGTGTAATCGGCCGTGATATAGAAAAACTTTTTACCGGCAAAATTATCGTTTAAGTATTTTGATAAAACTTTTGCGCCCATCCAGGCGTTATAGCACTCTCGAAACATATGAGTGTGGCCGTCTTTTCCTGTGGTTGCATTTGAATAGGTTAAAGTTCCGAAATAGATGCGGTCTTTCTGCTTAGCAACTTTCCCTCCAGCAATAGCCACCGCACTGGAGGAACCACCAAACACCATCTGTGCGCCATCTTGATCGATGAGCTGCGCCACATTTTGCTCTGACTGTTTGGCGTTTGACTTGGTGTCTTTGGCTACAAGCTTAATCTGCTTACCGAGGATACCGCCCTGACCATTGATTTCTGCAACGGCCATATCCGCAGCCCGTTTTTGAGCCAATCCCTGAACGGCATAGGGCCCGGTTTCCGGGTAATTCAAACCAATCACCACCTGTTCGGCAAACGAAATCAAGGGAAAGATTATCAATAGGAGGCAGGCAAGAAGAGTGCGAATGATCATTATGTATTCCTTTACAATTGATATGGCCATTTGTTCAGTTTAGAACCCACGTGCAGGGGGTCAAATTTGATCAGTACAGCGCCCACACCAGAAAGCTTGCCACTATATTGCTTAATATTGCATTTATATGAAATATTATTGCTTAAATATTCGAATATCAGCTGTATTAGCAACATAATTTCCCCATAAACACCATATACTTCTTCTCTATCAGGTCAGCGCATCTCCAGTGCTTAAAGTCTCTCAAAAGGATGATGAAAAAAACTGGAGCCTCTCACCCAAAAGGAGAGATGAAACTGGGACACTCACCCCCAGGCGCGACCAAGCCCTCTCACTACAAACATCATTCGCAGATACTGGAGACCCGACATGCCTTTCGATCACCGCAAATACCCAGCTTATTTGCCCATTCAATTAAAAGATCGAACCTGGCCCGATCAAGTTATCGAACAGGCCCCTACCTGGTGCAGCGTTGATCTTCGTGATGGTAACCAAGCCCTGATCGAACCCATGTCAGTGAAAGAGAAAAAACGATTGTTTGCCCTGTTGGTAAAAGTCGGGTTCAAAGAAATAGAAGTAGGCTTTCCGGCTGCCTCCCAACCTGACTACGATTTTGTTCGTGCGTTGATTGAGGACAACCTAATTCCAGACGACGTGACCATTCAAGTATTAACACAATCGCGCCCGGAATTGATTGAACGCTCTTTTGACGCATTGCGTGGAGCAAAACAGGCCATTGTGCATTTGTATAACTCCACTTCACCGGTTCAGCGCGAACAGGTTTTTGGGTTAGATAAACAAGGGATTATTGATATAGCGGTGGCCGGAGCAGAACAGTTAAAGAGCGAAGCGAACAAACGCCCCCACTGCAAATGGACATTCCAGTATTCCCCTGAAAGCTACAGTGGCACAGAACCGGATTTTGCCGTAGAGGTTTGCAGTGCGGTGATTGATGTGTGGCAACCATCACCAGAAAACAAGGCCATCATAAATTTGCCTGCCACAGTTGAGATGACCACACCCAATGTGTACGCAGATCAAGTGGAACATTTTTGCCGTAATGTAAACAACAGAGAAAGCATCATCATTTCATTACATACCCACAACGATCGTGGCTGTGGCGTGGCTGCGGCAGAACTGGGCGTAATGGCAGGGGCAGACCGGGTGGAAGGCACCTTATTGGGCAACGGTGAACGCACCGGTAATATGGACATTGTTACCATGGCCATGAATTTGTACAGCCGCGGCGTCCATCCATACCTGGATTTATCGGCTATGGATGAAATCATTGCAGTGGTGCAAGAAGTTACCAAAATTCCTTTGCACCCCCGCCACCCTTACGCTGGCGACTTGGTTTACACTGCGTTTTCAGGCAGCCACCAAGATGCTATTAAAAAATGCTTATCGCAGCGAGCGGCTACCGACCCGTGGGGTGTAGCTTACCTGCCCATTGACCCTAAAGATATTGGCCGTAGCTATGAGGCCGTGGTACGCATTAACAGCCAGTCGGGTAAAGGTGGCGTAGCCTTTGTGCTGGAAAAAGACCATGGCATTAGCTTGCCACGCTGGATGCAAATCCCGTTAAGTGGCGTAGTGCAGCGGGATGCCGAACAATCTTCCAGTGAAATCTCATCGCAGCGCATTTGGGAGCTGTTTCAGCAGCACTTTATGGCACAGAAACCCATGGTGATTCACACCTATCGTGTGGAACACATCGAGAACGAGCAAATCAACTTTACCGTGGAATATAAAGGCGAGCTGATTTCCATTAATGCCATTGGCAACGGTGCGCTTTCTGCATTTTGCAATGGATTGAACCAGCACTTTGGGTTGCAGTTGGATATTTTGGATTACGAAGAACACAGCCTACAGCATTGCAGCGAAAGCCAAGCGGTAGCCACCGTGCAAATCAATTGCTTAGGCAATCGTTTTCAAGGTGCAGCCATCCATGAAGATAGTCTGCTGGCATCTATGAATGCCATTGTATCTGCTGTGAACTCAGCATTGCAGCAGCAAAATGTTGCAGTGGCTTAAACACAAAAAAGGGTGCTATCTCAGCACCCTTTTTTAATCAAACTGGCGTTACTTATTGACCATACACCGGATACTTAGCACAAACCGCTTTCACCTTTTCACGCACTTCGGCAATCAAGGTTTCATTTTCCAGGTCTTCCAGAATATCGCACATCCATCCGGCCAGCTCTTTCACTTCTGCCTCACCAAAACCTCGACGAGTAACCGCAGGGGTTCCAATACGCAAACCACTGGTAACAAAAGGAGAGCGAGGATCGTTTGGAACCGCGTTCTTGTTCACAGTGATGAAGGCTTTGCCCAAGGCTGCATCGGCATCTTTACCGGTGATATCTTGTTTGATCAAAGAAAGCAGGAACAGGTGGTTATCGGTTCCGCCTGACACCACATCGTAGCCACGCTCAATAAACACGTTGGCCATAGCTTGTGCGTTCACCACAACTTGCTTCTGATAAGCTTTGAAATCGTCGTTCATGGCTTCTTTGAAGCATACCGCTTTAGCAGCGATCACGTGCATCAAAGGGCCGCCTTGGCCACCAGGGAATACGGCAGAATTCAGTTTCTTTTCCAGCTCTTCGTTTTTCTTGGCCAGAATGATGCCGCCACGGGGGCCACCCAAGGTTTTATGGGTAGTAGAAGTGGTAACGTCAGCAATCTGAACAGGGTTGGGGTATACACCAGCAGCCACCAAACCGGCAACGTGAGCCATATCCACCATCAGGTAGGCTCCCACCTCATCGGCAATATCACGGAATTTCTGCCAGTCCATAGTGCGAGAGTAGGCAGAGAAACCGGCCAGGATCATTTTTGGCTTGTGTTCGCGGGCCAGCTCAGCCACTTGCTCATAATCCACCTCACCGGTTTCGTGATTCAAGCCGTACTGAACCGCGTTATACATCTTGCCGGAAAAGTTCACCTTGGCACCGTGGGTTAAGTGGCCACCTTCGGCCAAGCTCATACCCAGAACAGTATCGCCTGGATTCAACAACGCCATGTAGACCGCAGCGTTAGCCTGGGAACCGGAGTGAGGCTGAACGTTGGCATAATCAGCGCCAAACAGTTTTTTAACACGGTCGATAGCCAGCTGTTCGGCTATGTCCACATATTCACAACCGCCGTAGTAGCGCTTGTTGGGGTAACCCTCGGCATATTTGTTAGTTAAAACAGAACCTTGCGCCTGCATTACCCGTGGGCTGGTATAGTTTTCAGAGGCAATCAGCTCAATATGCTCTTCCTGACGCTGCTTCTCAGCCTCCATGGCGCTCCACAGTTCTGGGTCAAAATCGGCAATATTCATATCGGCTGAAAACATGGTATTTCCTCGCTGCTGGTACAGATACAGATCGGCCTATCGGCGTGAGCGCGGTATTGTACATAAATCGCAGCAGCACGGCACTTGAAACTGTTTCCGACCATTATCAATTTTGCTCATGCCTAAACAGGCTAGCTTTTGCTGCTGGGCAGCTCCTTAACATGCAGATCCAGCTGCGGGAAAGCGATGCTAATACCTAGCTCTCGAAACACCTTATCAATCTCCATATGCAGCTGGTGAACCACTTGCATCCGCAGGGTAAAGTTATCCACAAACACTCTGAGTTCAAAATCCAGCGAACTGGCGCCAAAGCCTAAAAACAGAGCCGATGGATTGGGCGTTTTCAATATGGAGCCATTTTGGCTGGCAATGCGCAGCAAGGTTTCTGTGACCAGCTCAGTATTGGAGCCATAGGCCACGCCCACCTTTACCACAATTCGGGTTGTGTTATCACTCAGAGTCCAGTTGATAAATTGGTTGGTAACGAACGTTTTATTGGGGATGATCAATTCTTTTTGATCCCAATCGGTAATGGTCGTGGCGCGCATCCGTATTTGCGATACCGTGCCACTAAGATCGTTTATGGTTACTGTGTCGCCAATACGAATGGGGCGTTCGAACAGGATAATCAAACCGGAGATAAAGTTGGCGAAAATCTCCTGCAAACCAAAGCCCAAACCAACACCTAACGCAGCCACAAGCCAGCCTAACTGGCTCCAATCCAAGCCGATCATGGGTGAGATCACCATTACGCCCGCCACTATGACCAAATAGCGAGCCATCGTCGTTACCGCAAAGCGAATACCGTTATCGATATCAAAGCGCTCCAGAATGGAAACCTCGATCAAACCGGGCAGGTTTTTCACGCCCACGTACATCACCACAAAAGCGATAGAAATGTAGAGCAAGGTAGCCAAAGTCACCTTTTGCACTTCCACAGCAGATTCCGAACCGCTTTCAAAAGTCCATAGCACAATATCCTGAAACGCTTGCACTGCCACAAAAAAGTCCTGCCAAATCTGCACCACCAACACGGCAAACAAGGTGAAAGACAACACTCCTAACAAAGCACGATTTTGATCACTGATGGTGGCCACATCCAACTTGGGAATTTCCAATTCTGGAACACCTTCACCGCTGGTTTTGGCGGCTTCGCTCTGTTCACGAACTTTGCGTAAGGCATCGCGCTTTTCCACTGCACGCTTATACGCCAGTTTACGCTCTGCTACGGCAAACCAGCGATTAATGACTTGATCCAATATAAACACGGCAAAAGCGACACCGATGGTGTTATAAACCAGCACCATTATTTCCATGGCACTAAAACTGTATCCACGCACAGAAAGCACGATTAAGAAAGCCGGAATACACACCACCGCAAGAAATACCAGCTTGTTCCAACGCTGATACCAGTGATTTTTGTCCGCCCCCTGCTGGGTTAATCCAGAACTGGGGCGAAACAGTCGATAACAGGCATAAAACAAAAAGCCCACCACCATTAAAAATGCGGCCCTACCCACCACATCGGCATGAAAGCTTTCTCCTTCATTCCACACCAGAACAAAAACAAACGCCCACGGCAGCTGAAAGTACAACAGAGGCAGCCACTGCCTGAGTGAGATCACCGCGCTTTTTCGCCACATAAAATGATTCAGGGCCAATCCTTTGGAGCGACACAAGTGCCTTAGAACTTCAAATAGAAACAACCAAGGCACCAACACCAGCAACGTTTTCCCAACGCCCTCGGCAAACAGAGACGATTCATTGGCAGATACCAGGGGCATTCCAAACAGAATCGCAATGGCCGGTGCAGGCAATGCCAAATACAAAGTAATAATGAAGGCCTCTACGGTATAGCGAAAATGATCGCGTGAAACATCACCCACTTTATCTCTTGCTTTGGACAAACGCGCCAAGACCGGCTTTCTACTCCACCAAAAGAAAACCGATAGCGCAGCAATGACGAACAAAGGAAAAACAGGGGTAATGAGCCTCTTAAACCAAAGCTGCGGTATTTCAAGCCAATTATGATCCGTAAAGAACCAAAGCAAACTGCTGGGCAATAAGGCAAGCCACTCAAAACTCAAAGGTGAGCCACTGCGTCGCCAAAACAGTTTTTTACTTAACAGCTCATAAAACTGATGCAGCTCTGCCAAGTGTTCCTGAAGAGATAGCTGCTGATTGGTAAGGCTGACTACAAATTCTCCTTGCACCTCAACCAAACGTGACAGCAACTGCTGACGCTCTTCCAACAAAGGCAGCACTGCTTTTTCTAACGTTGGCTGCTCCGACTCCTGCACGGCATTCTCAGCAAACAATTTCTCAAGTTGCTGACGTCTCGCCGTTTCAGTACGCAAGCTTTGTAACTGCTCATCCCAGCGAAACTGCTGCAAACGCGCTTTGGAAATTTCTAAAGATAATTGATTACTGGCTTCCAAATCACGAATTTGGATTTGCAGAGACTGGCGCTGGCGAAACAAGAGGTCATCAACATTCTGAAAATGCTCTGTCAGTTCCAATTGCTGCTTTGCCACTTCGGATCGGTAACGAATGTCTTGCAAAACATTCTGACCAGCAACTAACCGCTCATTGGATTCATTTAAATGTTCAGTCACCTCCACCAGGTTTTTTGTGAGCTCCTGATTCCTATTACGCAGTGCGGTAATCCACTTAGGCTCTTCACGATCAATTGAGCTTGAATCAGAAAGTTGCTTTGCACTATCTACCTGTTTAAGCCGCAACTCATCCCGTTTCTTTCGCAACATTTCCTGAGCATTTTTAGTGAGATCTAATCGCAGACGTAAAAAATCACGGTTCACGGTATAGAGGTCTAACAGTTTTTGATAACCTTCCAACCTGAACTGAGCCAAACTCTTACGCAATTTCGTATTCTCTAGAGTCTGGGTCAGCACTGATAAACGCAGATCATTTATTGCCGAGCTGTCGGTAGACGATTCCAGCTTGGCAATTTCCTGCTCTAATGACAGCGCCTTATTCTGTGCATTGGTTACCTCTTTGCGAGCAACAGAGGGCAACGATTGCTGCTCTCCAATACGCACCATCACATCATTCAAACCTATCTGCATGGACTTCACTTGCATATCCAGCAAGTCGATAGCGGATTCCAATTTTTCCAATTCCGTGGGCACTGATAACGGTGGGCTCTTCTGCTCCAGCCGATCAATTTCTTCTCGTATCTGTGCGGCCAGATCTGGCGCCCCTTGAATATCATTGGTGACTCGCGCCCGCTGCTGAGCCAACTCCTGCTTATCCCGGCTCAACTGCTCCAATTCCTGATTAAGCAACGCCATTTCCTTGCTACGGGCATCCACCTCATTATTTTCAGCTGGAGCTTCATTAGCCTGCAACAAAGCACAACCGAGCCCCAGCCAAAGCACGAGCAAAACCTTAACCATTTTTTGCATTTCAAACTCCCAATACAGGTTTGCATCCCCCGCCCAATTGGGGTAGCGTAGCGCGAAATTCATTAAACAGAATTCCCACCATGGCACAATACATTTACACAATGCATCGGGTATCCAAAGTGGTGCCCCCGAAGCGCGAAATCCTTAAAGATATTTCACTTTCCTTTTTTCCTGGCGCCAAAATCGGCGTGCTGGGGCTGAATGGCGCCGGTAAATCAACCTTACTGCGTATTATGGCAGGTGTAGACAAGGAGTTCGATGGGGAAGCGCGCCCGGCCTCTGGCATTAACATCGGCTATTTGCCCCAAGAACCCCAGCTTGATCCCGAAAAGGATGTGCGCGGCAACGTGGAAGATGGTGTACGGGAAATCAAAGACGTGATGACCCGCTTCGACGAGATCAGCATGAAGTTTGCTGACCCCATGTCGGACGACGAAATGAATGCCCTACTGGAAGAGCAAGCAGAATTACAAAATAAAATCGACGCCTGCAACGGCTGGGACATTGACCGTACCTTGGAAATCGCCGCCGATGCTCTACGCCTGCCAGCTTGGGACGCCGATGTGACCAAATTATCCGGCGGTGAAAAACGCCGGGTAGCCCTGTGCCGCCTATTACTATCCAGCCCCGATATGTTGCTGCTGGACGAACCCACTAACCATCTGGATGCCGAATCCGTGGGTTGGTTGGAGCGTTTCCTGCACGACTATAAAGGCACTGTGGTAGCCATTACCCATGACCGCTATTTCCTGGATAACGCTGCCGAATGGATTTTGGAATTAGATCGTGGCCACGGCATTCCCTGGAAAGGCAACTACACCTCCTGGCTAGAACAGAAAGAAGAGCGCCTAGCACAAGAATCCAAACAGGAAGTCGCGCGCCAGAAAGCCATTAAATCAGAATTGGAATGGGTGCGATCTAACACCAAAGGGCGCCAGGCGAAAAGCAAGGCCCGTATGGCCCGCTTTGAAGAGATGACCAGCCAGGACGCTCAAAAGCGCAATGAAACTCAGGAACTTTATATTCCTGTGGCAGAACGCTTGGGCGACGAAGTAATCAGCTTTGAGAACGTAAGCAAATCCTTTGATGGCCGCCTACTCTATGAAGATTTAACCTTCACCGTACCCAAGGGTGGCATCGTGGGCATTATTGGCCCGAATGGTGCCGGTAAAACCACTTTGTTCCGCATGATCACCGGCGAGCAAAAACCCGATAGCGGAAACGTTAAATTAGGTTCCACCGTCGATTTGGCCTATGTGGATCAATCACGGGATGACTTAGACGGCAGCAAAACCGTTTGGGAAGAAGTCTCTGATGGTTTGGACATCATCAAAGTGGGCTCGTTTGAAATGCCTTCCCGTTCTTATGTTGGCCGTTTTAACTTTAAAGGTTCCGATCAACAAAAACGCGTAGGTGAGCTATCTGGTGGTGAGCGCAACCGCTTACATTTGGCCAAACTGCTACGCAAAGGTGGCAACGTATTGCTGCTGGACGAACCCACCAACGATCTGGATGTGGAAACGTTACGCGCCCTGGAAGAAGCGCTGCTGACTTACGCTGGCTCCGCCATCGTGATCTCGCATGATCGCTGGTTTCTGGATCGTATTGCTACCCACATTCTGGATTTTGAAGGTGAAGAAGGCGTGGAATTCTTTGAAGGCAACTTTACAGAATACGAAACCTATAAGAAGAAAAAATACGGCGAAGAGTCGGTGCAACCCAAGCGCATCAAATACAAAAAGCTTCAGTAAAACGTTTACGTTCAAGCTTGGCTCTAAACAAAAAATCCTCGCACTTGGCGAGGATTTTTTTGGTTTTAGAAACTACTCGTCGTCGAAATCCCAATCGTCGTAGTCGTCAAGATCGTTTTTAAGCCGACGCTCCTCCATTCTCTCTTCAATTTTTCGCAAATAATCGCCAGAGCGTTTTCGCTTAGCCTCTAAACGCCTTTCGATTTCGCCATCAATATCATCCATTAAATCATCATCAATATCATCAATGTATTGACCATCATCCGTTGTGGATGTTGTTCTCATAACCCCATTCCTCTACAGCAACTGTTACTAGAGCAGTGAACCTATACTAACGTTTTCATCCAAATTACTTTTAAGAATCCGTAGGTTTCTTAATACATTAATTATTAGCGAAGCCCAAGAATTTTTTACAGTGAATTTTTGTGATTTTTAGAGTTTTTTTTAACTAGAGTCAATCCGGTTATACAAAAAACGACCAAGTACCAACCTGTATCACATAGTTACAAAAACCCAACAGCGCCAACTTGAATTTGGCGAAATTTCGTCGTTTTATAAAAGTTTGACTATGCTGTAGATAAGAATACTAAAACGCCACTACTGGTGAGTTTCCAACCATGATTGAAAAACGCCAATTTACACGCATAGCCTTTGATGCCAGCGCCCGCTTACAGCAGGACGATAACGACTGGCCTTCCCACCTTGTGGACATATCCTTGAAAGGGGCCTTGCTGAATCAACCCGCTAACGCCGAGCTGAAAAAAGGGGATAGCGTCACCTTGTATTTGCTGTTAAGCGACGAAGAAACAGAGATCATTATGGAAGGCCATATAGTACATATGGAGGATGGCCACCTGGGGCTTTCCTGTGACCATTTGGATGTGGACAGCGCCTCTCACTTACGCCGTATTGTAGAGTTGAATACCGGTAGCGAAGCACTACTCAATCGAGAGCTGGAAGCGCTGTTAAGCTACCACAGGAATGGATAGGAGCTAGAGCGCATCGAGCGCTTGCTCCAGACGAGAAACCGCCACAACTTCTAGACCCTCTATAGCATTTTTCGGTTGATTGCCTTTTGGTACGATGGCACGGGTAAAACCGTGCTTCGATGCTTCTTTTAATCGTTCCTGGCCACTGGGTACTGGGCGAATTTCACCGGACAGCCCCACCTCACCAAACACAATCAGTTTATTGTCCAGCGCCAGGTTGCGCAGGCTGGATACCACCGAGATCAACACCGCCAAGTCAGAGCCAGTTTCCAACACCTTGACGCCGCCCACGACGTTGACAAATACGTCCATGCCCATGGTGGCCACACCACCGTGACGATTGAGCACAGCCAACAGCATGGCTAAACGGTTTTGATCCAAGCCCACCGCCACCCGGCGTGGATTGCCCAGCTGGCTGTCGTCCACCAAAGCCTGTACTTCCACCAGTAAGGGGCGGCTGCCTTCGCGGGTAACCATCACAATGCTTCCGGGAATCGGCTGCTCGTAACGGGAAAGGAAAATAGCAGAGGGATTGCTAACTTCCCGCAGCCCCTTGTCGGTCATGGCAAAAACGCCCAACTCATTTACCGCGCCAAACCGGTTTTTTACCGCACGAATCATGCGGAAGCGGTTATCCTGCTCGCCTTCAAAATAGAGCACACTGTCCACCATGTGCTCCAACACACGTGGGCCAGCCAGTGCGCCCTCTTTGGTCACATGGCCCACGAGAAACAAAGCCGTGCCGGTTTGCTTGGCGTATCGCACTAGGGCAGCTGCACATTCTCTAACCTGAGAAACGCCCCCTGGAGCTGACGATAAACCTTCGCTGTATACGGTTTGAATGGAATCCACCACCATCACCTTGGGCTGTTCTTTGGCTGCAGTGGCAAGAATGTTTTCGATACTGGTTTCTGACATCAGACGCAGACGATCCACGGGCAAATCCAAGCGGCGTGCCCGCAGGGCCACCTGCTGTAGGGATTCTTCCCCAGTGATATAGAGCGCGGTTTGATCTGTCGCCAGGTGAGTCATGGTTTGCAATAAGATGGTGGATTTACCGATGCCGGGGTCACCGCCAATCAGCACTACCGAACCTTCCACCAAACCGCCACCGAGCACCCTATCCAATTCACTGGAGCCGGTTTCCACCCGGGGCTCGGCCACCAAGCTCACTTCTGCCATTGTGGTTACCTGACGCGCTTCTCCTGCCCAGCTGGCTTTGCCGCCGCCACGATTAGACGCCATACCCCGATCAGGGTTGAATTCGGTTAACGTGTTCCAAGCATTACAATCACCACACTGTCCGGCCCACTTGGCAAACACGCTGCCACAATCGCTGCATACAAACTGAGTTTTTGCTTTCGCCATCAGGAATACGCCCTTATGCACACCATGGTGCCGAAAAAGTACGCCGGTGCCATTAACAATAAACCCATCAACCAAGTACTGGAGCCCGGCTGCAGGTCAGGTTGATCTTCAGTTTGGAGAAGCTCTGGCAGCTTGGTTTTTAAACGCTGTAGGGAATACAAATCCCAAAAAATCACAAAGCCAAATAACAGCAATACTGAAGGCGCCTGGAATGACAGTGTGTCGGGCATCCAATAGGCAATGATGAAAGCGGCGCTTAATAGAGTGGACACCACTCCACCAACAGGGTGCAACCAATCGCGCTCCAAACGGCGCAACATGACCACTCCTATGGGTAGAGAGAGAAAGATAATCGCCAGATAAATGGTGACCCAAATCGGCATCAATCGGCGCTCACTGCCGCAGCAGAACGGGTAGATGGGTGCGTGGAATGCTCCGATACTGGCAACTGAACATATTCTCTCTCCACACGACCGGTGATTTGACAGAGCAGTTCGTAATTTACGGTGCCAGCCCACTGTGCCACCGTTTCTACCGGCAAGCCTTCACCCCATAGAATTACCTCGGTATCGGGCTGTGCTTGAGGCAGATGGGTAACATCAACCGTGATCATATCCATGGAAACTCGGCCCACGATCGGGCACATCACACCTTCTATCAAAACATGGGCATCAGCAGAAATATGACGGGGGTAACCATCACCATAACCGATCGCCACCACCGCAATCTCGGAATCTTTTGGTGCTCGCCAGGTGCCACCATAGCCCACTGTGTCCCCCGCTTTCACCTGAGTACGGGCAATGATGCGGGATACCAGTTGCATGGCAGGCTTTAGTTGCAGACTTTCGGCACTGGCTTCCTGTAACGGGCTAGCACCATAGAGCATCAAACCTGGACGTAGCCATTGATAGTGATAATCCTCACCGCGCAGAATTCCAGCGGAGTTGGCCAAGCTGGCCTGGGGGCATTGATTGCCTTGCTTGAGCAAGGCAAAGGCTCGACTTTGCGCGCCGTTCATGGGGTTATCTTGCTCATCGGCACAGGCCAAATGGCTCATGATCACCACTTGATCCACATTGGCGCTGCTAAGCAACGCTTGACAGCTTTGCGAAAACTGATCAGCAGGAACACCCAA
>JBFKSL010000018.1:0-18093 GCA_041626995.1 Ketobacter sp.
GCACAGCGATCGCTATCAGGGGCCTGCCCACGGTGACTTTAAGATTAAGACGGGTAGCTTAGACCGAAAACTGGTAAAGGAATCGTATTAACCACACCAAAGCTTGTCTGCCAGATCATAATCCGTTACAACTTGGTAAGTGAAATTTGTCATCACTTTTGGAGATATCATCGTGACCACCGCCAACGATCCCAAAGCTATCGTAGAACAATTCTTAAACTGCTGTGAAAAGCTGGATTTTGATGGAGGCTTTAGCTTACTCAGCGATGATTGTGTTTATTGCAATATGCCTTTCCATACTGCTCGAGGTAAAAAACGCATAATACGTGACCTAACCGCCCTGGGAAAACTGCTGACGGAATTTAAAGTGGACATGACTCATATTGCGGTAAACAATGATGTCGTGTTAACCGAGCGCATCGACACCCTGGCAGGAAAGTTTTTTCGCGCCGATTTGAAATTAATGGGCGTATTTGTAGTAAGAGACGGCCTGATCACCGAATGGCGTGATTATTTTGATTGGTCCGCTTCCACAGGCCTATTTGTTAAAAGCATGTTTGCCAAACTGTTGCCAAAGGGCCTCACCAGCAGCCATTCCAAATAATGATGCGGGTCAATGGCTCATGTCATTGGCCCTAAGCCTTAAAAAAATACCGCTTTCTACTGCACTGCAAAAGTGCTAAGTTTACAAAATATTTATCTCCCAATAGATATCAAGCCTAAACTGGTTTTCCAAAATCATTGTTAAACGTTGGCCAGAATGACAATCACAGCCTATGTTTAACACATCGTTGTATTTGTTGAGGCAAAGATATGGAAGCTACTCGCTTTATTTCCCCACCGACCAACTCTCTTAAGCAACTAGAAAAACGTATGGAAGCCTGTTCCAATTACGATGACTGGCTCGATGTTGCCCAACAACATGATTTAGAGTCTGGAGCGGAAGAATGGAAGGGCATCACCACCAGCAGCCTGTACGATTACACTGAAATACAAGCACGCTACGAAAATTTAAAAGCCTGCATGGAAAATGGTGCCGATCGCGAATTGTTGTATGCCCTAAATGAAGGCGTGCATGGCAATATGGGCGGCATGGGTAAAGCCATTCTGTACCATCGCGCACGCAGTGGCACAAAAACACTGATCGACAATTACGTAAACACCATCGCTAAAGCACTAAAACGCATTCATGACACGCCAGACGATATTATTTCCTATGCTGAAAAAGTGGATTTTTTCCGCCGGGCCAGTCATTGCTATGGCCGTTCCGCATTACTGCTGAGCGGTGGTGCAGGTCTCATTTATTTTCACCACGGCGTGGTGCAAGAGCTTATTAATGAAGACTTACTACCCAATGTAATCTCCGGTGCCAGTGCCGGCTCCATAGTCGCAGCACAATTAGGCACCATAAAGAATGATGCTTTAAAAGCCGATTACTTTATTAATAAGCGCTTTGAAGAATTCAACAGCAATCCCATGATGGATACCTTCCTTGGTAGATTGTCAGAAGCGGACTCCAAAGAATCTAAAGAACGTGCACTGGATGAAGCAATTCCCAAAGACATTACCTTTCAGGAAGCCTTCGAAGAAACTGGGCGCTATATTAATATTTCCATTTCTCCGGCCGAGAAGCATCAATCCTCTCGACTGATGAACGCCATTACCTCGCCAAATGTTTATATTCGTTCCGCGGTTTCGGCTTCATGCAGTATTCCAGGCTTAATTCCAGCTGAACGTTTGTATGCCAAGGGCATGGATGGCAAGCCACGTAACTATCTGGCGAATCGCCGTTGGGTGGATGGATCGGTATCGGGAGATTTGCCCGCCAAACGATTATCGCGTCTGTATGGCGTAAACCATTTTATCGTCAGCATGATCAACCCGGTGATCATTCCTTTTATAGAGGATGTGACCACTCAACAACGTTCCGGCTTCAAAAACGTAATCGCTTTAAGCCTGATTAAAATGTTTAATGAATCGTTGGCGGTATCCGAACGTTTATTTGATCGTCGCGGTGAATTGGGTAATCGAATCGCTTCGCAAATTGCCTATACCATTCGTATGCTAGAACAAAACTACCTTGGCGATATTAATATTTTGCTACGCAAGAAAGATTTTAAATGGCGCCATACGGTGTTTGATTTTAAAGATGGAGAGATCGAACAATTAATTAATGCAGGAAGACGAAATACCTGGCCAAAAATGGCCATGATCAAAAATGCTGCATTAATTTCCAAAACGTTAGATACTATTTTGGAAGATTTGAACGCCCGTGGAATACAAGCTCCTTCTGGCAATAAGCATCATATTTATTCCTAATTAAATACTCCAATTTTTTAAACTCCGCTGGAAAAATAACAATACGATTTCTACCCAAGGATTTGGCCCGATACAAGGCCGAATCCTCTTGGTGCATATTCCCCCCATTTGTTTGGATGCATTAGTCTCGATTACACCCCAGCAATCAATGCTACCTCCTGACCCGGTTTTTACAAAAGTATGAACGTTCTGGTCAGGTACTTTTGCCTATTACATTGCTAAATTCCTTTTGATTTCACACAACAATAATGAGGAACACCATGCACCCAGGGCAAATTGCTGATATTTCACCCGATAAACCCGCATACATCATGGCAGACGGTGGGCAGGTGGTGACCTTTTTGGAGTTGGAGCATGCATCCAATCAAATTGCCCATTTATTTCGTCAATTGGGGCTGCAGAAAGGGGATCACGTCGCTCTGCTTTTGGAAAACCACCCACAGTTTTTACAACTAGCCTGGGGTGCTCAACGAGCTGGTTTGTATTACACCGCTATCAGCTACCGTTTGCAGGCTGAGGAAGTGGCTTACATTGTGAACGATTGTGGTGCCAAAATGCTGCTAACGTCCAGCTATATGGTTTCGGTAGCTGAAGATGCACTCACCAAGCTGGATAACCTGGATTACATATACCTAATCGATGGTCAGCAAGACGGTTTCCATTCATTACCTGCCGCCTTAGCCGATTTACCGATTACCCCCATTGCCGATGAGAGCGAAGGTTGCGACATGCTGTATTCCTCAGGCACTACCGGCAAACCCAAAGGCATTAAAGTACCCATGGAAGATGCGCCCCTAGGCACACCAGGCGCGCTATTCCAGTTACTCAGTACCCTCTATATGACCATGGACGAAGAGATGCGCTACCTATCCCCAGCGCCGCTCTATCATGCTGCCCCTCTGCGCTATTGCATGAACTTTCTTCGCACTGGCTCCACCTGCATCATCATGGAAAAGTTTGATCCCGAGCGATACCTACAGCTTGTCGAGCAGTATCAAATTACCCACTCACAACTGGTGCCCACCATGTTTGTGCGCATGCTGAAATTACCAGAGCATGTCCGCAACCAATATGATGTAAGCAGCTTACGCTGTGCCATACATGCCGCCGCACCATGCCCCATTCCCATCAAGCAACAAATGATCGATTGGTGGGGACCCATTATTCACGAATATTATGCCGGCACTGAAGGTATGGGCTTTACCACTATCAATTCGCAAGAATGGCTGAATCATCAAGGGTCTGTGGGCAAAGCCATATTAGGTGTGGTTAAAATCGTAGACGAAGACGATAACGAACTGCCCTGCGGCGAAGTGGGCACCGTGTATTTTGCTGATGGCCTGGTATTTGAATACCACAATGATCAAGAAAAAACCCAATCGGCCACCAACCGCCACGGCTGGACCACCCTGGGCGACGTTGGTTATTTAGATGAAGAGGGCTACTTATACTTAACCGACAGAAAGGCGTACACCATCATTTCCGGTGGAGTAAACATCTACCCGCAAGAGGCCGAAGACGTGCTGGTTACCCACCCTAAAGTCAGTGACGTAGCGGTATTTGGCGTGCCCAACGAAGAATTCGGTGAGGAAGTAAAAGCCGTGGTACAGCCTGTTTTCATGGCGGAAGCAAATGACGAATTAGCTCAAGAGCTTATTGATTACTGCAAAACCAAGATTTCCCCCATTAAGTGTCCACGTTCCATTGATTTTGAAGCCGAATTGCCACGCCACCCCACAGGAAAACTCTACAAACGTCTGCTGAAAGATCGCTACTGGAAAACCAATTCCTAAACGCTCATAAAAACACCCTAATTCAGTTTTTATTTGTGCGGCTTCCTCGTTGGGAAGCCGTGATTTCTTGTCTATGCTTAAATATTAAATCCATCCGCAGCAGGAGGCGGCAGGTGCTAACGGTTTCCAGACGCATATGGATCAGTTTTGTTTTAGTGCTGATGATAGGCGTTTCGCTTACCATGATGATCGCATCATCCGGTCAGCAAGTTTCTCAAGTTACCCAAAAACTGGTGGAACAACAGATTCCCCGCCTGGGGTCCATCGAACAAATGTCATCGGCCATTGCTGAGCATGAACGCCTGCTATATGAGTATTACGCCACCACAGATCGCGTTGCCTTGTGGCCCGCCATTTTGCAGACTGAAAAACAATTCTTAGATGCCATGCAGAAACTGAAACTTCCTGATCATGGCACAACGTTACAACTCATGTCTGAATTTAATCTTTTGCAGGCCGTTCGTGAGCGCATCGATACTAACCTGGGTAAGCCCGGCATTGATTGGGACCTGGCTCGAGCACAATTAGTAGAGCTAACCAAGCTTGGAAAACGGGCACATTTGATACTAAGTAAAATTCAAACTGATATCGAGGATGAATCACAAACAGTGGCCGAAGAATCGCAAAAGCATGTGGAAAGCATGATTAACTTTGTGGCATTGTTCAGCCTAGCAGTGGTTGCTTGCTCTGCTATTGTGGGTTACTTCACGCAGATGAATATTCGTGAATCGGCCCAGCGTAAAACACTGGCTCTCTTTCCAGAGCGAAATCCTAGCGCAGTGATCAGTTTAAATTGGAAGGGCGAAGTCATTTATCATAATCCAGCTTGTGAACGGCTGTTAAGAAACTACCATCTTGATATCAATAACATCTATAACCTGTTGCCACTGAATTTCTTAGGCCTTTTAAAGCAATGGCAAAAAGAATATAAATCCCATGTTGCCTTTACTCACAACATCGGCCAGTACACTTTGCAATACGATCTTTCACTGCTACCCGATCTGGAAAGCTGCCATTTATATATCGAAGACATAACCGACCGCCAACAGGCTTTTGAGCAACTGGAATTTCAAGCCTACCATGATCAACTCACCCGTCTACCCAATCGCCGTAGTTTTTTAATCAGACTAGACGAACTGATTCAGCAGCAACAAGCTTTTTCTATATTATTGGTTTCCCTGGATCGGTTTGAAGTGGTTCAGTCTGCCCAAGGCTACGATATTGGTGATTCCATTATAAAAGGCATGAGCATACGTTTGGCAGAAATATCGCAACAGTCAGGAGAAACCATCCAACTGTTTCGAATGGAAGGTACACGCTTCAGCTTACTTGTGGAATCAAAGGCAAGAGGGAATGCTGAATTAATTGCTCGTGTTATACAACAAAAAATGGATGAGGCTCTAGAAGTAGATGAACATCGATACTATTTCACTACCAGTATAGGTATTTGCCATTACCCAAAAGATGCCGACACTGCCCATGATATGGTTAGCAATGTAAATGCTGCGCTTAACCAAGCTAAATCCGTCGGTGATCATTACGAACTCTACGATGCCAACATTCACGCTCACAAACAATCCTGGTTGCCCATCGAAACCGGACTACGCCACGCATTGATGAATGAAGAATTTTGCCTGCATTATCAAGGCAAAGTGGACGCCGATAGTTTGCAGGTGGCTGGAGCAGAAGCGCTTATTCGCTGGTTTGATAAAGATGGAAAATTCATTTCGCCCGGACACTTTATTCCAGTGGCAGAGCAAACTGGCTTGATCATTAAAATAGGCGAATGGGTCATCGAACAAGCTTTTCAACAAGCCGCCTACTTTGCTCGTAACAATATCGACATTAGTATTGCTATTAATATTTCAGCTAGGCAATTCCAACATCGGCATTTCGTATCAAAATTGCAGGAGGCTATTAGCCGGTATGGTATTTCTCCAGAGAGTATCGAGTTGGAAATTACAGAAAGCCTGATCATGCAAAATGTGGATTACAGTATAGTTACCATGCGCAAGTTAAAGGATTTGGGGTTTTCTATGGCTATTGATGATTTTGGCACAGGTTACTCTTCGTTGAGTTACTTAAAACAGTTTCCCATTAGCACGTTAAAGATCGATCGTGCTTTTATTATGAATTTAGAACAGGATGATAAAGATAAGAGCATCGTACGATCTGTTCTCGACCTTTCTAAGCATTTAAAATTACAAACTGTTGCCGAAGGCGTAGAAACTGAATGGCAATGGCACTATTTACGAGACATGGGG
The DNA here is from genome assembly GCA_041626995.1 of Ketobacter sp. Taxonomy (GTDB): domain Bacteria; phylum Pseudomonadota; class Gammaproteobacteria; order Pseudomonadales; family Ketobacteraceae; genus Ketobacter. Next base: position 6,377 of record JBFKSL010000018.1, read on the forward strand.
TGTAATTACATTCAGGGATTCTATTTTAGTAAACCTGATGTTGCAGACAGATTATCAGCGGTGGGCAAAGGCCACCGCATGAAAGCCTCTTAGTGTTTATCGATAGCCCATAGTGGGCTCCAATTCAGATTTTTGGATTCGTCTTCCAGCCATTGCTTAACTTCTGAATCGGCTAAATGATTACTAGATATTGCCTTATACGCATTTTCGTTCATTTTTGGCTTTAACCGTTCTAATTCTTCGGAAGATAATGGCTTTGTCCAAGGTGCATTATGAGAATACGATTTAGGTGCATTAAAGGTGATGCCATAGTCATAGACTGTTTGCTCGTACTGTACGTCAGTATTAAACCCAGAATTACCAGCAGACTTGAATTCTTTGAATACGAACCTAATAGTATCCTCAAAATCATATTCAGACTGAAACACATCATCACCAAACGGCCGTAAACTATTTACCGTTACCCCTTTGGGTGACTGATATTTGCATTGTACTACAGCCGCGAATACATACCGTTCTAATTTGAGATCCGCTATGCTCTTATACCAACCTACTATAGCCCGAGCTTTATTATCTTTTTGTTTTAACATTTCCTGCAAAGGTAATAGATCTTTATCACTCAAATCAGATGGTTCAAAATCAAAGCCATCATCTGATCTTTGAGCAGCAGTGTTACGAGTAGCCCGACCTAAATACACCAGACTAGTAGCAAACTCAGGCCCTTCTTGAGGAATCAAATCCAACATACCCGCATCTTCAAACATTTTCACTTTGCAGGGAATTTTCTTCCAGCTGACATCGGCTTTCTTATAATTTTCTTTATTGAGCTGTGTGCAAGTAGCAATAAACGCAAACTCTACAGGCGTGTTCCAGTCAAATCCCGATATTTCAATATCGTCCTGATCCGTTGTGATTTTTAATCCCGAAACATTCCTTTGCGTGGCCTGAATTTCACCTTTGAATATTCGGTATCCACTCCAGCCTTTCACTTCAGGCAAAATATAAGGGCTGTCCTCTCCAATGCGAACCCCAAAGCGTACACGCAAATCACCTTCATACAAAGTTGGATAATCAAACTCTTTAGTATCACTTATTAGAAAATCATCAAATAGAACAACCCCTTCTGAAGTGGGCCGTTTAATATCCACATCCATCGCTATACTTCGCATATGATTGTGATTAATGCGACTCAGGGGATTTTTTTCTTGGTCAAAAAATAATGGTAGATCTACCTTAGAATCTACGTTATCGGCAATTTCACAGGTAAGCTGGTAGCGCATATCCGATAAATTACCGAATTTGTAATAATTTTCTGCCCCCATTAAACCTATGGCTGTCTCTCCCGCCATAGGCTTCAACCCTAGAAACGTTTTTTGCCCCAACTGGAAGAATGGATAGAAGACAAACCCCACTCGATTCACAAATTGCTGCTCTGAGGGCAGCAGCTCACCGGCGGTTAAAGCCTTGGCCTCTAATTTGTAACGCGGTCCGCTAACATCAACACCATCGGTTCTATTTACATTTACGCTAATGGGTAGAATGCCTGTGCAATCTTCGTTAAAGACCACAAGCACTCGAAAAGGCGTAAACGGCCCAACCTCTGGATATTCCCAACGAAAACTGCGTCCTACCCGACGTTTTTTTAATGTCTGATAATAGGGAACCCACTCTTCCGAATGATATTCGGGCCGATAATAAACACAACAAAAGGCATAATCACTAGGCTGATAGTTAGCAAATACAGGATTAAAGGTATGGCCAAAGCCTTCCAAATCCAATACCTCTTTACCTTTTTCAAATTTCGTACTGGCCAGGGTATGTATGGGGAAAAAATTATGAAACTTAGCAGTAATATGACCGCGCCGATAAGCCGCACGAGCCATATAGTACGCGCCTCTGGGATTATCACCTGAACCAAGATACTTGTGCGCTCGCTTCATTCGAGATTCCGCTAATTGCTTAACTTCTTCCCGGTCTTGTTGGGAGAGTAGGCGATTATTTTTATCCAGCCCGAAATTAACCACTTTTCGTACATCATAATTTGATAGCTTTTCACGCATTTTGTCATTTATGGCATAAAGCCAAAATGTATCCATACGCAACATGCTTACTTCATTGCGAGGAATCACCCAGCCATCACCTAAAATGAAATTTTCTATATAGGCTTGTACTTGATATTTTTCCAAGCGCTGAATATAGGCTTCTTGGCCATCCTCTGAAATGGCTGCCCTTTGCAACAATGCCAACAAGCCCGATAATGCTTCAGCACGCATTCGATATTGAGCTGCCCACTGAACAGGAGCAGGTGCGCTATCTTCCTTGTCGTAATCATCAAAGTGTTCCCTCAACATATTGATATTAGCGGCACTTTCTTTAGTGAGAATGTCGTCGCGCTTACGATCCAAGCTCATTTGTGCAAATGCATTATCCATGCACACTTCATCAAGCCATTTTCCCGCACTCATTAACACAGTGCCGGCGCTCTTCGCTAATAAATACGCTGCAGCAAAAGGTGCAGCAGCAGGAATAGCCATCAACATACCAACGGCGATATCCGTTGCCTGTATGGCAAGGGCAATTTCCTTTTCGTTGGCGTTTAATTCCCGTTGAATCGTGATATTACGATAACGCTCTAAAGTATCGATTCCCTCTCGACACGGGCTTACTTTTTGATAAATAGTCGAGTTAAACGCAATCTCCACACGACGGTTCTTAGCCCGGTTTTCTTCTGAAGTATTTTCCACTAAAGGCTGCTCTTCGCCCAAACCCTCAACCACCAAAGACGTTTCTGACACACCGGCTTTAACCAGCGCATCTTTAATGGCATTAGCCCGATCTAGTGACAATTTTTGATTGTATTGTGGAGTGCCGATATCACAGGTATGACCGGCCACTATCACTTTGGTTTCTGGCGCCAACTCCAAACTTTTTATTATCTTAGGAGCACACTCTGCAATTATCTCGTAGGACTTCGGGTGCAGTTGTGCGCTATCAAATTGAAAAAGATTATACAGTTGATACGCTTTGCTCTCAGTTTTTTCACCAACGGTTTCAAAATAATCTTGGGCAATCTTTTCGAAATTCGTCTTAGCGGTTTTGAGGTCGGGAATCACTTCGGTGAAATAGCTGTAGCCATCTTTACTAATAGCATTTAAATTGCTGGCCAAATCTACAAGAGCCATGGTTTTATTAAATAAATCCAGACCCACTTTAGGTACACCTAATTTTCCTGCGATGCTATTGGCGTACTTATCTAAGTCTTCCTGCGTATTATTCGGCAGTTCAAAATAGTTTTTTTTCAAAGCTTCCCGTGCACTGGGAAGGTTAGGTTCGTTTAGATCGGCTAATGATTTTCTAAATGTTCCCCACGCATCCACCCCATCTTTGGTAGAAAATGCCATATCCAGGGTATAACGGATTTTTTCATCTTCACTGGTTTGCAAGTGTGCATGAAGAGCTTTACCAATAGCCCAGCTTAACGACTTTTTTCCGTTATAGACTTTGCCATCCGAGCCAATTCTTTCTGATAAATCGATGCTTGTGAGCTTTGCGGCCAGCTGGCTTTTTTCTTTCATCACCGACCAAGAAGTTGCGTAATCTATAAAGCCCTGGGCGACATTTCCACCAGCATCGCCTATTTTCTTTGTGTTTGTTTGGTGCTGATCCCGTAGTGGTTTGGTGGGGTCAGCTACCACACCTTTATTTTTTATGTCATTAGCAGCGGAAAGCAAGTGTCCGTAGCTGCGGGGGTATTGTTTAATTAGTGCTTCTTCAACGGTGATAGGGTCGGCGCTAACGATTTCGAATTCGCCTGCGGCGTTAGTGACGTCGAATTTAGCCCAGTGGGATAGGGTGTAGGAGGGTACCGATCTACCATTAGAATCTACATTAGAAGAAATTATGCCTTCATTCCATTTTTGGCTTCCAAGCTTCAAAATATCTAAAAATATTTCAAATCTATACAGCCCCTCTGTCAGATTTGAATTTCTATCGCTAATAATTGCAAAATAAAAATCTTCATTTTCTAAAGCAGAATCTATCTTCCAGTCAATTGATATATATTCTTTTTGATCAGGTAAAAAACACTTTAACTTTGAAGCTAAATTTATTGGAATAGATTTTCTGATCATTACCACTAGAATTCTAGTCTTTGCAACTACGTAGGCATGTAAGTCTTTTTTCTCTTTTTTTAACCTGCTATATAAGGCTGAATAGCTATCATTATTTTTACTTGGCGTTACAAGTTGATCTGGAGCTACCTTATGTAGCTTACCTACTTCATAAGATTTACTTAAAGAAATTTGTTCAATGAATTTACTAGCATTTTTTACCCATTCTGAATCAGTTCCTGACAACAAGCTCAAAAAATCTACAGGTGGCAAATACACAACTAACTCTGTAACGCTACTTCTCAAGACTTGTAATGATTTTCCATCTACCGACAAGCCTCTAATCGCCCCCGTATCATCTGTTCGCCAAATTTCACTCTCACTTGAAACTAACGCGTTACTGATTGGGGAAAGTTTGCTGGAAAGTTTATTGTTCTTAAAATACCCCGAAAACAGATAAATCGCAGGCAGTTTAAGACGGTTATTACTCGGCGAACCCATTGAACATTCCTTTGTTAATTTCTCTTATATTTGGACTTATTGTAATTTATTAGTGAATATGAATTCGCTCCTGCCATCCACCAATTTTTCACCCTCAACGGGCTTAAAAATATGCTCTCTCTCGTTTTTAAATCGACTTCGTAATATTTAGCTCCATATGCATAAAACAACGTCTCCGGTTTGTCACTAAATACTGGCCTTTGCAAGCCATATACTAGTTCTTCAGTAATTGCAGATCCTTTTATTTCTTCACTACCTATTTCAATCCAGTCTGTAGTGGTATTAACTTTACCAGAGACCATAAATGCCAATAGTTTTCCATCTGGCGATACAGCTGGTGAAGCAATCCTATATCTATCGGGATACCCAAAATCCACCTTCTTAATCACCGATCCATCAAGTTTATGTAACCAATAACCATCATTCTTCATAGCCAAAAATGTTTGATCATCAGGCAACAAAAATAATCCAATGGAATATATGGTTCTTTCCTGCTTCAGCTCCCCTGTATCCATAAAATAATGCATTAGTTTTCCATCACTATAGAAATACAGTTCTTTGCTATCGGAAGTCCAATTGAAGTGGGGGTAGCCGCCACCTTTTACTATACGTATGGCTTTTTGTTCTTTGAGATCAATGATTCCACGAAAGAATTCTCCGTCATCCAACGATAAGGCAACATAACGATTGTCCGGAGATCGCAAGGGTTTATGTACTACTCCAGCGCCACCAAACATTTCATAGTAATCCGCAACTAAACGACGATCGCTGCCATCTTTGCGCATAGACCACAGTTTTTTACGTTCGTCATCAACACCCATGACGTAAGCAATAAATTGTATTCGTGGCGTGCTAAATATTTCTGGATCACCATAGATTTCACGTTCAAAAGTTGGCGGCCAGTCTTCAGCAGGGGCGGTCTCTTCTTTGGCCAAGGGCGCTTCGATGCCATCGTATATATCTTCTTGATCGCTGCATCCACTCAAAAAGCCAACTAATATAATTAAACCAAAGATAATGTTTTTTACCGTCATATTCATTTCTAACTAATCATTGTGAATTGGTTATGTATTCAGTTTTAGCTCGCTTAAACTTCATATTTTTCCAGTAGCCCGTTACGCTACCTGCCTCAACGCACTTTGTGTATTCGGCCCAGCTATTCCATCTACCACTAATCCATGCTCCCGTTGAAACTCTTTTATCGCTGCGCGAGTATTCGGGCCATTTATGCCGTCTATAGGGCCTGGATCATAGCCCAGCTCCGCAAGCTTTTGTTGAATTTCTTTAACTGTCATGGATTCCTCATCCTTTTCATTATTACCCGATGAGCCATCTTTGGAATCGTGCTGAGAATCCTCAGTACCTTGTGCATCCGTGTCCTCTTCTTCCAATTCCAACAATTCAAATTCAAGCGGTTCCTTCAAACTATTGTATTCAAATTCTTCGATTATCTGGAATGGTAATGTATTTTCATCTTCAGGCACGTAATACAGATGGTAACTTTTACCTTCTGGCACATTCTTAAATTCCAGTTGCAGCCACCCATCTTCAGTCTTTAATGCACTACGGGGAATTTCCTGTTGCCAACTTTCATCACTGGCAATCAGTTCAAAGTGGTCGTTGTTACCAAATTCTTCATTGTCAAATAATTCATACTCGATGATCAAATTGCGGTTTCGGATCACCAACATGTTTTGCCGATTCATGGCAAATTGAGTTTTGGGAAGCAGGTTACTCATACTTCGACCTTATTGTTGATAAACTTGTTTGAGCTTGCCCTGGGTTTTGGGGCCAGATATACCATCTACCTCAAGTGCATTATCGGCTTGAAACTGTTCGGTAGCAGCTCTGGTTTTTCTACCCGATATGCCATCCACCACCCCGGCGTTGTAGCCTAGGTTATTCAAGCGCATTTGCAATCCTTCTACCGTGCTTACATCAGGCAAGGTATCGCCGCTCGATTTAAAGGGCAGCTGATGGCTGGGCTGGGCGCGATCGTCTTCCAGCCAAAGGTCGATCTGGCCTTCGGTAATACCTTCTTCTAATGCAATTTCCAACACGCCGTTTTGGTCTGTAACGCCTTCTATCACACCTGAGCCAGTATCTAGTGAGAAGCGTTTGTTCGCAAACACCGCACCATCTTGGTCCTTCACTTCCAATACAAATTTTTCCCCAATAGGCATTAAGTAGGCCACGGGAATATTATTAGTTCGTTGGCGATTTATATGCTTACCCTTAGGGCTGATTACTTGATAGCCAAGTGCTTCTTCGTCAATGTCCTGATCTTGCAATGCCGTTTCGATGCTATCTACATCGCCATTGCCTGTGGCAAAGTGCTGGCTGCCACTGTATTGGGCAACTGCTTCAAGTGATGTGGATTTTTTTGCCAGCTTATCAGGGTTACTCTCCAGCCCCTCTATGTAGGGCATATCCAATTGGGTTTCGCTATACAACATCCGGGGAGCATTAGTGCCGGTTTGAGTTTCGCCATTGATTTTATAGGGCACCCATATATCGGTAAGCCAATGGCCCTCAGCTTCACGCTGGCTGGACTGCCCCAAATCACCGTTCCAGTTATTGCGGTAGAAGGTGACATTCACGTCGCGCAGCCGTTGGCCAGTTCCTACTTCCAGTTCACGCCACAGTTTGCCTTGCCAAAACACGTAAACATAGCCGGGCTTGAGCAAATCGGTCAGCTGTCTATCCCGTTGCTTGGTGACATAACCCAAAGGTTTCACCGGCACTAACACCGTATCCCATTCCGGCTTGTCGGTATCGCTTTTATTGCAGGGGTGGTTATCGCACAGGGGTAATTCAATATCGCTGGCTGCGTCAGAGGTGGGAATTTTTAAGGTCAGTTTGCGGGGGCTATTGGGAACGCCGTTAAATTCCACCAAGCTACGATGAGGATTGTTGCGATCTTTTTTAGCGCCTTGTAGTTGGCTTTTTTCACCATCCAATGGATTCAAAGCAATTCGCTGTTTGCCGCAACGAGCACTACCGGCCACTTCCACGACCATTTTATAGGTGTCTTGTTTTTCTGAACTGCTGTTGGCGGTACCGCCACCGGCTTGGTTAACGAGATTGGCACCGAGACCAGCCAAGCCAGCTTCGGTCAGCATAAATTGCTGCATCACTGAACTGTAGAGCCGTGATTTGGGTGTTTCCTGGCGAAAGGGGGATTTACCCTGTGGAGCGCGGGAGCTGCCAACACCACCGCCACCCGGCCCCAGTTGCAGAGCCAACTGACCCTTTTCAATTTGGTCGCCCAGTTGGGTGGAAATAGGCTGACCAGAGGTACCGCCGAGATATCGCTTCAGTTCTGGCTGAGCATCGCTGTTTTGTTCCAGCAACTTGTTGATGAATTGATCAATTTCGTGACGCTGTCGCAATGGCAGTTGGTGTTGTTTCACCACTTCGCCGCTCTGACTGGTGTTCACCAGTTGATAAACCTTACCGTCTACGGTGAAGCTGACCGCCATTGCCCGTTTTCTCCATCCATTTATGCACCCTGTTGATATAGGGACAGGAGCAGCACAAAAGAATGGAGGTTATACGCGACTACACCAGCCGTTGGAGCATAGACTTATCGTAGGCCACCAATTCGTTACTTTGATTTTGCTTTATTTTGTTGACCCAGTCAGGGTTGGCAATCAATGCACGACCCACCGCCACCAGATCAAATTCTTCGTTATCCATGCGCTGGATTAGGTTATCCAAACTGGCAGGTTCGGCGTCTTTAAAATCCACATCCCCAGCTTCTGGCAGGAAGTCAGCGTTCAAACCCACACTGCCCACGGTGATGCAGGGCTTGCCGGTGATTTTTCGCACCCATCCGGCTAGGTTGAGGTCGCTACCTTCAAATTCAGGCTCCCAAAATCGACGGGTTGAACAGTGGAAAATATCCACACCCGCATCGCTCAAGGGTTTGATAAAGGCTTCTAATTGTTCGGGGGTTTCCACCAAGCGCGCGCCGTAGTCCTGCTGTTTCCATTGTGACCAACGCAGGATGATGGGAAAGTCGGGACCAACCGCCTCGCGCACTGCTTTAATCACTTCGATGGCAAAACGGGAACGTTGAACCAAGTCGCCGCCGTATTGATCATCACGCTTGTTGGTGCCTTCCCAGAAGAATTCGTCGATTAAGTATCCATGAGCGCCATGAATTTCCACTGCATCAAATCCGATCGCTTTGGCGTCTTTAGCAGCTTGGGCGAAGGCGGCCACTACTTCGTCGATATCCTGCTGAGTCATGGCATGACCGGTCACTTTGCCAGGGCGCGCCATACCAGAAGGGCTGTGTCCGGGCTCATCTCCCTCCACTCCAGGCCGACGCACACCGCCTACGTGCCACAGCTGTGGGGCAATCTTAGCGCCAGCGGCGTGTACCGCATCCACCACTTTTTTCCAGCCAGCCAAGGGGGCTTCCCCCGCCATAAAAGGCACGTTGGGATAGCCTGTGGCCGCTTTGTGGCCTACACAGGTGCCTTCGGTGATGATCAGGCCCACGCCGCCTTCAGCCCGACGCCGGTAGTAATCTACCACAGCCTCGTTGGGCACATTATTAGGCGAGAAGCTACGGGTCATGGGTGCCATGACGATGCGATTAACCAACTCCAGATTGGCCATTTGGAAGGGTTTAAACAGGCTGTCTGTGTTACTCATGTTCTTCCTCATTACTGCTTTTCGATATTAGCTTTCAACAACTTACCTTTAGGTCAGTTGAATTAATAAATTTTTTTAGCGGCGCAACTGCAAACGCATTTGGGCCATGGTGTCATCAAAGATTTTAGGGCCGTGCACGCGGGAGTACTGCATAGCGCCTTTGCAGGCCAGAACAAACAGGGTGGCTTGACTACGGCTATCACCTGGGAAGTTTAATTCGCCGCTTTTACGACCTTGTTCCAGCAGTTCAGCGATAAACTGTAATTCGTGTTCATCCAAAAGCTTCAGCGCCACTCGCATGGATTCGGGCAACGACGCAATGTCGGCCTGTAAGCTACTGAGTGGACAGATTTTTTTCTCCCCACAGGCAAAGCGCAGGTTACCCTGAATATAGCGATCCAGCTTATCCATGGTGGTGCCGTTATGGGCTTTGATGTGGGCGAACTGATCTTCGTGCCAGCTTTGGATGGCACCGCACAGGGCCACACCCAAATCGGCTTTTTTGGGGAAGTGATGGTGGATGCTGGCTTTGGTAATGCCCAGTTCACTGGCAAGATCCTGATAGCTGAAGTTTTCGAAGCCACGGGTCTGAAGCAGCGACAAGGCCAAATCCACGATTTGTTCTTTGCGATGTTTTAAGCGTACTTGCATGAGCCGAATACTAACCTACTAGTAGGTTAGTTAGCAACTTACTGGCTTAGTACCCTAAGGGCATTTAGCCCAGGCACAAAGAAGTAGGCACCCCCTTTCACCGTTATCCACTGCTGTAGACCATCCACCTTACAACGATAAGGTGCTTGGGGGATGGTGTAGTAACTAGCGTCCAGTCGCTGAGTGCCAATCAAGGGGTCCACTTCTCCCGAAAGCCCCTGGAAGAAAGGATCGTTACACCAAGTGCTCTGGATAAATTCAAACTGACGACTGATGCGGGCGTTCATACATAAAAATAACAACCCGGTTTCACCATCTTCCTGTTTATACACCCGACCACGACGAATAATACGGTGGCGGTTAGATACCTGCAGAGAGCCTTCCTCAGAAGCATCGTGTACAGTGGAACGAGGGTTAGTGCGGCGCACATGAGAACCGATCGGGCAATGCTTGCCATCCAAATCCTCTAAATAATCGTAATCGTTGCCGCTGCGAGAACGGCTGTCTTGAGTAATGGTTTTACCGCTTTTGGTTCGGCCCACCATTTTTTCTGCAAGGTTAAATCCATCTTGTTGATTTTGACTGATGTACTGCTCGAAAGCTTCCACATCCTGCGCCAGTTGCCGCACGACCAAATACGACCCATTACGGCCAAAATCTTTCAGCTCCGATTGTTCAGGGTGACATGCCAATAAACCCTGAGTATCCACATTGGCGCCAACAGCAGGAGTACGCGGTAAATTGCCGGTACCATCGGGGTAGCCCAAAATAAATTCACCGGCAGCAACAGAATTCAGTTTGTATTCACGGCTGTTTTGGTTTGCTAAATCTTTATCACGCTTGGTGCCTTTGATAATGGGCTGTGATAATCCGTCGGTAAACCCAAACGGTTCTTTTTTATCTGCAGGTATTTGCGCATGAACACGGACGACTTCCACCATGCCATTTTGCGCATTCACCATTTGCGTAAGAGAGTGTTCCACTTCCTTACGCGTTGGCGCAAACGCCATAATAATGGCATCGATTTTTTGATCTTTTCCCCAGCGCCATTTACTGGGGGCATTGGCATGAGTGTCACCCAATAAGCGACTTCGGTGCTCCTGCACCATGCCTTCTATAAAATCTATCGGAAAGCTGCCTGCCATTAAGTTTTCACCCAGCAATTTTTTTAATCCATTTGCAGTGAAAGCAATGGCGTGGTGCTGGCCCTCTGTGATTTTACGTTTTACCGAAGGCGTTATTTTGTTCTCACCCAACTCTTTGGCTAGCCATGCTTTAAATTTGCCTGGCGCTTTGATCGAAACCATTGCGTAACCCGCATCGGCTAAAAAGCCAAAGCCCCGCAGAGCAAAACCTTGAATATCTTCAAACTCTAAATTTGGCTTTGTCATTGAATTAGCTCCAGCCAATTACCGGCATTGGTTCCGTTGCGGTCGTTTACAATAGCCTGGCGCAGTGCCGTATTCAGATTAATATTGCGCACACTTAAGTGCGGATAGGCGTTGTACCATACGAGAGTTGGCACCATGGAACGTCGCGCCCAATCGATAAACATCGGCCCTTTCGCAGCGCCGCCCCAAATCATGCAGATAGATCGTGGCATACCTTTGCAATGTGCCCAGGCCAGAGTTAATCCAGCAGCCGCTTTTAAGGTAAAGTCATCCAAATAACTATCCCAACTGCCATCAAAATTACTGACGAACAACAAACGACGATCATCATTTACCGTGGCCCAGTGAGCAAAATGAATGGTTGGAATGGTGCCCAGTTTACCTAAGGTATATTCATAGC
>JBFKSL010000019.1:0-17918 GCA_041626995.1 Ketobacter sp.
AATGAGCGAATAATCCATTTTCACTTCTGAGTCTGTATCCGAAGGCCACCCAGATAAAATGGCCGACCAAATTTCTGATGCAGTGCTCGATGCCATTATTAAGGACGACCCACACGCCCGCGTTGCTGTGGAAACCATGGTAAAAACCGGTATGGCGGTTATCGCCGGTGAAGTACGTACTGACACGTACGTAGACTTGGAAGATATCGTTCGCCAAGTTATTTTGGATATCGGTTACAACAGTTCAGATGTAGGCTTTGATGGCGCCTCTTGTGCTGTACTAAACGCCATTGGCAAGCAATCCGGTGACATCGCTATGGGTGTTGACGAAGGCGAGCAAAAAGACCTGGGTGCAGGTGACCAAGGCTTAATGTTTGGTTACGCCACCAACGAAACCGATGTATTAATGCCTGCCGCTATTCACTACTCTCATCGTTTAGTGCAACGCCAAGCGTATCTGCGTAAAAACAGCATCCTTCCCTGGTTACGCCCCGATGCGAAAAGCCAGGTAACCCTACGTTATGAAAATGGCAAACCTGTAGCCGTGGATGCGGTAGTTCTTTCCACTCAACACGATGAAGACATCAAGCAAAGTGATCTACGCGAAGCCATTATGGAAGAAGTGGTAAAACACGTGCTGCCTGCTGAGTGGCTCCACAAAGATACCAAATATCACATCAACCCCACCGGTCAGTTTATTATCGGTGGCCCAGTAGGCGACTGCGGCTTAACCGGCCGTAAAATTATCGTAGACACTTATGGTGGCGCAGCACGTCACGGTGGTGGTGCATTCTCTGGCAAAGACCCTTCCAAAGTAGACCGTTCCGCTGCCTATGCAGGCCGCTATGTTGCCAAGAACGTAGTTGCTGCTGGCTTGGCTGATCGTTGTGAAATTCAAGTTTCCTACGCCATTGGTGTAGCAGAGCCCACATCTATTTCCATCAACACCTTCGGCACCAACAAAGTAAGCGAAGAACAAATCGCCGCATTGGTTCGTGAGCACTTCGACCTACGCCCACGCGGTGTGATTGAAATGCTGGATCTGCGCCGCCCTATCTATCGTGCCACTGCCGCCTACGGTCACTTTGGTCGCGAGGACGCAAACTTCACTTGGGAAAATACCGACAAAGCTGACGCTCTACGTAGCGCTGCAAACCTTTAAGGAAGAATTATCATGAACGCCGTATTGGATAACAACTTTAGCGATTACAAAGTAGCTGACATTTCCCTGGCAGAATGGGGCCGTAAAGAGATTCAAATAGCAGAAGGTGAAATGCCCGCTTTAATGGCTCTGCGCGAAAAGTATAAAGCAGAACAGCCATTAAAAGACGCCAAAATCATGGGCTGTATTCACATGACCATTCAAACTGCCGTGTTGATTGAAACATTGGTGGAGCTGGGCGCTGAAGTACGCTGGTCTTCCTGTAATATTTTCTCCACACAAGATCATGCTGCCGCTGCGATTGCCGCTGCTGGTATACCGGTTTTTGCCTGGAAGGGTGAAACGGAAGAAGAATTCTGGTGGTGCATTGAACAAACCATTGTTAAAGATGGTAAAGAGTGGGATGCCAATATGATTTTGGATGATGGCGGTGACCTAACTCTGATGATGCACGACAAGTATCCTGCCATGCTGGATCGCATTCACGGCATTTCGGAAGAAACCACTACGGGCGTACATCGCCTGTTGGAAATGCTGGAAAAAGGCACGCTGAAAGTGCCCGCTATTAACGTGAACGATGCCGTTACCAAATCCAAAAACGATAACAAATACGGATGCCGTCACAGCCTGAATGATGCCATTAAGCGCGGTACCGACCACTTGCTTTCAGGTAAAAAAGCATTGGTAGTGGGTTACGGTGATGTGGGTAAAGGTTCTGCGGCTTCTTTACGTCAGGAAGGTATGATCGTTCGCGTAACGGAAATCGATCCTATCTGTGCTATGCAGGCTTGCATGGATGGATTTGAAGTGGTTTCGCCTTATGAAAACGGCATTAACGATGGCACGTTGAATTGCATCAACACCCTGTTACTGCAAAATACTGACTTAGTGGTAACCACCACTGGTAACGTCAACGTATGTGATGCCAACATGCTGCAATCACTGAAAAACGGTGCCGTAGTTTGTAACATCGGCCACTTCGACAGTGAAATCGACACAGCCTACATGCGTGAAAACTGGGAGTGGGAAGAAGTAAAACCACAGGTACACAAAATCTATCGCAACAAAGAAAGCAATGACCATTTGCTTTTATTGTCTGAAGGTCGTTTGGTGAACCTGGGCAATGCTACTGGCCACCCATCTCGCATTATGGACGGCTCGTTTGCCAACCAAGTTTTAGCACAAATGTATTTGTGGGAACGCAAGTTTGCTGACCTGCCTGAAGCAGAGAAGAAAGCAGCTCTGTATGTTAAAGTGCTTCCTAAGAAGTTGGACGAGGAAGTAGCGGCAGAAATGGTACGCGGCTTTGGCGGTGTAATTACTCGCATGACTGACACACAGGCCGAATACATTAACACGCCAGTTGATGGCCCATTTAAGCCCGACAGCTACAAGTATTAATTAAAATTGAACGCTGGGTTGGTGCGAAGACTGCGCCAACCCAATAAGCGAGCGAAAAGAAAATGAATTCTCAAGCAAAATATGAAAAGCGTTTTAGTTTTGAGTTCTTCCCTCCCAAAACTGAAGTGGGTGTGGAAAAGCTCAAGAAAGTACAAGACGAATTAGCAGCTAAAAACCCTAGCTTCTTCTCCGTTACCTACGGTGCGGGTGGCTCCACTCGAGACCGTACTTTTGATACGGTAATGAGCGTAAAAAATGGCACAGGAATCGATACAGCCCCACACCTATCCTGCGTCGGCGACACCAAGCAGCAATTAGCTGAATTATTACAGCAATACAAGGATAACGGCATCAATCGCATCGTTGCCCTACGTGGTGACCTGCCCTCTGGCATGGGTGCTTCACTGGGTGAATTAAAATACGCCAGTGACCTGGTTGCTTTTATTCGCGAGCAAACCGGTGATCATTTCCATTTAGAAGTAGCGGCCTACCCCGAGATGCACCCGCAAGCGCAAAGCATGAATAATGATTTGCAGGCGTTTAAAACCAAAGTGGACGCCGGTGCAAGCAGTGCCATTACCCAATATTTTTTCAATGTCGATGCCTACAAATTTTTCATCGACAGCTGCGAAAAAATGGGCCTGGATCTACCCATCATGCCTGGCATTATGCCCATCACCAATTACGAAAACTTAATGCGTTTTTCCAATACCTGTGGTGCTGAAATTCCACGCTGGATTCGTGTGCGACTTGAAGCCTACGATGGCGACCTAGAATCCATTAAAAAGTTTGGAGAGGAAGTGGTAACCAACCTTTGCCAGGAACTATTAGAGATGGGCGCTCCTGGTTTGCACTTTTACACGCTAAACCAAGCAGCACCCACATTAGCCATTTGGAATAATCTGGATCTGTAATCATGACCACCAACCAATCTCTAATGCAACGCGATCTTCAAGTGCTGTGGCACCCTTGCACGCAAATGAAAGATCACGAAAAGCTACCCATCATTCCAATCAAGAAAGGTGAAGGGGTTTGGTTGGAGGATTTTGAAGGCAATCGTTATATTGATGCGGTGAGTTCCTGGTGGGTAAATATTTTTGGCCACGCTAATCCACGCATTAATGACCGCATCAAAGCCCAACTGGATAATTTAGAACACGTTATTCTGGCAGGCTTTAGCCACGAACCCATCATCGAGCTTTCTGAGAAGTTAGTCGAGATCACGCCACAAAAACTGAATCGTTGTTTTTATGCCGATAACGGTTCTTCTGGCATCGAAGTGGCTTTAAAGATGAGCTTTCATTATTGGCTGAATAAAGGGCAAACCAAAAAAACCAAGTTTGTCACACTGGGTAATAGTTATCATGGAGAAACACTGGCAACCCTGGCCGTTGGCGATGTGGACCTGTATAAAAAAACCTACGAACCCTTGTTGATGACCACCTTTACCGCCACCAGCCCTGACTGCTTTAACAGAGAAGAAGGTGAAAGCTGGGAAGATTATAGCGCCCGCAAGTGCGATGATATGATTGCCCTGCTGGAAAAACATCATGAAGAAGTTTGTGCAGTAATTGTGGAGCCTTTGGTGCAGTGCGCTGGCAACATGCGCATGTATCACCCCGTCTATTTAACCAAACTTCGCCAAGCTTGTGACCAATACAATGTGCACTTGATAGCCGATGAAATTGCCGTTGGCTTTGGCCGCACGGGCACCCTGTTCGCCTGTGAGCAAGCCAACATCACGCCGGATTTTCTATGCCTTTCAAAAGGTCTAACCGCAGGTTATTTGCCGCTGTGCGCGGTACTCACCCACGAAGAAATTTACCAGGCATTTTATGATGACTACGAAACCCTAAAAGGTTTTTTACATTCCCACAGCTACACTGGCAACCCGTTAGCCTGCGCTGCGGCATTGGCTACTTTGGATATTTTCGAGCAGGACAATGTTATCGAAAATAATAAAACGTTAATTACAAAAATGGCCGATGTTACTGCACACTTTGTTGATCACCCCCATGTGGCAGAAGTGCGGCAAACAGGAATGATTCTAGCCATTGAAATGGTGAAGAACAAAAAAACGAAGCAGGCCTACGACTGGAAAGAACGCAGAGGTTTACGTGTATATGAGCACGGTTTAAAAAACCAAGCGTTACTGCGCCCTCTGGGAAGCGTTGTTTACTTTATGCCGCCCTACGTAATCACAGAACAACAAATAGAACATTTGGCGCAAGTAGCCTGGGACGGCATTAACATCGCCACCCAGCCCTAAGGGGAAACTCTATACATCAAACACCAACAAATCCGTACAACCATAATCCACATTCATCTGGCTAAGCAATGTGGTTGCCTGGCCTCGATGGTGAGTCTGATGGTTAAAGAAGTGGGTTAGTACTTTGGTTAATGAATAACGTGTTTCTACGCCATCAGCAGTGGTATGGTTAATTTCTTGAGCGATATCCCGTTCAGACAAACCCTCGATAAACTCCACAATATTCTCATCCAATTGCCTACGCCACCGCCATAAAATGCTGAAATCATCAGTCAATACATCATTCACTGATTTTATGGCTACAGGCTTGCCAGCACCATCCAGCAACGCAACTTTGCTTTTATCACCGCAGCACTTATACAGCCAATAACTGTCGGCAATGATCAAGTGGTTTAATGTGTTAAACAACGATCCAAAAAAAGCGCCTTTGTCCTGCTTAATGTGCTCTTCAGTGAGTTGCACACAGGCTTGATAAAGCTGTTCATTTATTTTCAGGTTGTATTTTGCCTGCATTAAAAACACCTGAATCACATTGGTGCCCCTTCGCCATTCATTTTCTTCACTTCCGCAACCAGCTGTCTTGCTAAGTCCCGCGTATTAGAAGAGATCATCTTAACCCCTGTGCCCACCAACAGTTTTACAACCGAAACCAATAAAAACCCGACCAGCACAATAGACAGCAGCCCACTGATTTTAAATATGCCTATGGGCAACAACATATTTCCAGCCTGGGTTTGGATAGTGCGCTCTGCCTCTGGAAGATTCACCAGGTAATTGTAAATAGGAAACGCATCGGGTGTTTTTACATAAATACCCAACTGATTGATACCCCCAACCAAAATGGCGATACCCAATATCAAAAATAGATATCCAATTAACTTCGTCATGATCTAGCCCATTTTTATTTACTGTTTGTGGGATTACAATGCACCAATTCCAGGACAATCACAAATCATCTGTTCTAGAATATAGGGTAACGCCCCCTTTTCAACTGGAACTAATAATCTCCTATGCGAACACCCAGAATCTATCAAAATCTGCCTCTGCTGGAAGGAAATACCGTTGAGTTGGACGAAAACGGTAGCCGACATTTAGCCAAAGTGCTTCGCTTGGAAGTAGGTAGCACGGTAATTTTATTTAATGGCACCGGTGGCGAGTATCATGGCCAAATTGAAAAGGTTGAAAATAAAAAAGTAACCGTATTTTTAGATTTTTTTAATGAAGCGGATCGTGCCAGCCCCCTGCATATTCACCTGGGACAGGTAATCAGTAAAGGCGACCACATGGACTATGCCTTACAAAAAGCGGTTGAATTGGGCGTTAGTGAAATTACGCCGTTATTCAGTCAACACTGCACAGTAAAACTCAAAGGCCCACGGCTAGCCAAGAAGGTAGAACAATGGCGTCATCTGCTGGTGGCTGCCTGCGAACAAAGCGGATTGAATATTATTCCCACCCTTCATATGCCAGTGGATCTCAACGAATGGTGTGAATCCGTGGGCGCTGATGCCAAATGGATCTTGCACACAGAGGATCTTCCCAGCAACCCCTTTCAAGGGGAAGCACCCGCCTCAATCTGCTTTGCGGTAGGCCCGGAAGGCGGCTTTAACGAGGAAGAAATACAACAAGCAAAAGAGCATGAGTTTCGCTGTATTACACTAGGCCCCAGGGTTTGGCGTACAGAAACCGCTCCGGTGGTTATGCTCAGCCTAATTCAAATGCACTGGGGTGATTTTCAGGATTAACCGGCGCTTATATTAACCGATTTGGGTATTGACGAATTGCGGCGCTAACTTAGCCACCATATGCTTTTTAGGTTGTTCAAAATAAGCACGGGAAACCGCATTTTCCTGCTCAACAGCACCAAACCCCATTAGGTACATACCACCAAACACTGCCAAAACAAACGAGAAAAAAGTGATTTTGGTTACTGCGCTCATCTTCACACCTACTACTTAATTCCATTAAAAACCAAAGACACAACCTGTATTTATTCAATATAGAAGGTGATTCAGTTCACATTATGGAATACCTGTTGGGGTTTTGTAACAATGCCCCTCAGGGTGTTTACCTGTGTTTACATAAGCTGGTTAAGTTCTTGTTCTACCGTAGCCAGGTCCGGTATCACGGCGCGCTCACCGCTTCCCGTTACAGTCATGTCGTAGGCTTTATCATGCACCGCATCTTCTTGCGACCCCATTTCTTCAGGAAATACGCGCACCAGTCGCGGAATCCCCTGGACCGAAATGGCATAGAAGTTTTGCTTATACTCGCCCACGCCATTCACTACCGCCAAACGTTGGCCGAGAGCTGCATCTTCAATTTCTGAATTGTTCATTAGCTCCAAAGACACCACTGGCAATTGAATACCACGCCAATCCACTGTGCCCAACATCCAATCGGGGCTACCTTCCTCTTTTTCGGGCTGAGTCCAACCCACAATTTCTGCCACCGATACATTGGGTAACAGCAGGGGCCTTCCAATCATGGGAATCAGCAGGCTGGCGATTTGTTCTGGTATGTCTGCCATAGTGGTATCCGTTTCTTTCGTTTATATTCAGTTAAGCACAACATCATTGGTATAGTGCTGTGCAATATACTCTGTGAGTTTTTCTGCCAGTTCAACCGGCGAGCCGCTATAGGTGACGCAACCAGTGGCTCTTGCAGAATCCGGCTGCGAGCTGTTAGCACAAGTTTCTGCGGTTTGTGCCCACACTTCAATTCCCATTTCTTTGTATTTTGCCGCGGATATGGCGCCATCATTACCCATGCCACTGAATAGGATCGCGCCAGTGTGCACACCAAAGTTATCTGCCATTAATGCCATGGCCTGGTCAATAGAAGGTGAATAAGGCCCTTCCCAAGCCTCTTCATACAATTGGGCTTGGGCGAATTGGTTAATGGTCATTACCTGCTCCAACGGCGCTATCATGATTTGGCCATGGCTTATAATGCGGCCAGCTTTAGGTCGCACAAAAGCAAAATGACTGGTGCGCCCCCAAACTTGTGACAGGGTTTTGTGGAAACCCGGATCAATGTGCTGAGCGATGACAAACGCAATGGGCAGCCCTTCTGGTAACGCTTCCAGGAACTCTTTCACCGCAGCCGGGCCACCCAGCGATGCTCCTAACACCCAAATGTTGGAAGCAGGCTCGCCAGCCACATAATCGTCATCTTCCTCTACGTCGAGCGGACTGGGTTCCGAAGTAGGGCTTTGCAGAATACTCAGATCTTCCGGGGGGCAGGGTTTGCCCACAATATCCTTTAATTTACTGTAAATTTTCCGCTCCCAACGCTGAAATTGTAGGCTGGTAACGCTCGGCGCATTACCTTCCCCTAGCAGAATGGGTGCCTGCGCCGACTCGAACATATGAACAATAAAGTCCGACCATTTGTCTTCATCTTCAATATCCACCAACCACACATCGGTGTTGGAATCTTTGATGATGTCATCGTTCACTTTATCAGGAGACAAGGTTACCGCCACGCCGTATCCCACAGACTCAATGGTCTTACAGACAACGTGTCGCTGTAGAGTTGAATCCGCAATCACCCCAACCTGGGGATTCGGCTTCGCCACTAAGCCTCCTGTTTAATAAGCTCTTCAATGGTCTGCAGCAGTACGGTTTCCTGGTAGGACTTACCCAGGTAGCGGTTTACGCCAATACTCATGGCACGGTCACGGTGTTTTTCACCGGTTCGCGATGTGATCATGATAATGGGTGTATCCTTCAAGCGATCATCATGGCGCACCAGTGTGGCTACTTCAAACCCGTCCATGCGCGGCATTTCAATATCCAGCAGCATCACATCGGGCTTCATTTCCTGGAGCTGGGTTATGGCATCCACACCGTCTTTGGCGGTTACCACTTCATAGCCATTACGCTCAAGCAGACGGGTAGTAACCTTACGCACAGTAACCGAATCGTCCACCACCATAACGGTAGTAGCTTCGTTAACATCTTGATAATCTTCGACCGCTTGCTTTTCACCTTCCACAATTTGAGCTTGCTCAGCGCGGATTACCGCAGCCAAATCAAGGATGATTACTACGCTACCATCACCCAGTATGGTGGCACCGGAAATACCACTCACGGCAGCCAACTGGGGACCAACGGATTTCACCACGATTTCACGGGAGCCCACCAAAGAATCCACATGCAAAGCCACGGTATGATCGGCACCACGTACTAGCAATACCGGCAGAGGTTTTGTGTGACCGGCTAGATTCGGCAGTGGTTGGTTATGCACGTAGCGGCCAAGATAGCGAACATCATACTGTTGACCCGCGTACTCAAACCGAGGTGCATCCGGCTGATAATAGGCTTCCAACTCGTAGGGGCTGACCCGCACGATACCTTCAATATTGTTCAACGGAATGGCGTAAAGGTCATCACCCACCCTTACCATCAAGGCTCGGTTTACCGATACGGTGAACGGCAGGCGCACGGTAAATTGCGAACCGGCACCGGGCGCAGAGTGCAGTTTTACGGAGCCACCCAGCTGTTTGATTTCGCTGTGCACTACGTCCATGCCCACACCACGACCGGAGATTTGGGTCACTTTTTCTGCCGTACTAAAGCCGGGCTTAAAGATGAACTGCATGATTTCTTTGTCAGGCAACGGCGATCCGGTTTTCATCAGGCCGCGTTCGATGGCGCGCTTCTTAACGCCATCCAAATTAATACCTTTACCGTCATCAGTTAAACGCAGAACCACTTCACCACCTTCGCGAGCGAGGTGAATGGTGATGCGGCCGGTTTCATCTTTATTGGCTGCTTTCCTTTCAGCAGGAGATTCCAAACCGTGGTCAACGGCGTTACGCAGCATATGCTCTAAAGGTGGCACCATACGCTCTAGTACCGTACGGTCCATCTCACCTTCAGCACCGATGATTTCCAGTTCGGCTTTTTTACCCAATTCGCCCGCCACCTGACGCACTATGCGGCGCAGCCTCGGCACCATGCGTGAGAAGGGAACCATGCGGGTACGCATCAAACTTTCCTGCAATTCGGAATTGATACGGCCCTGTTGAATCAGCAGGGTTTCTGCATCCCGAGCACGGTTAGTTAGGGAGTCACGAAGGTCCATCATGTCTGAGATGGTTTCGCCCAAAGACCGGGATAACTGGTTAAGGGTGGAATAACGGTCCATTTCCAATGGGTCGAAATCTTCGTATTCCTTACCTTCAGTTTGTGCCTGTTGATAGCGATGCAAAATCTGCGCTTCAGTTTCGATATCAAGACGACGCAGCAATTCGCGGGCACGATCGATGGTCATACCGACTTCGTCGATAACATAGTTGAAGTCCGTAATTTCCGTTTCAATACGACCACGAAGAATGGAGGTTTCACCTGCCAGGTTTACCAGGTTTTCCATCAAGTCAGCGGAGACTTTTACGCTTTCGGCGGTTGCCTTGCGTTTATCTTCGGTGTGGAAAGCCGACGCGGGTAACATGTCTGGCTTAGGAGCCACAAACGTTTCAGGCTGTGGCTGTGGTGTAATGGGCACCACTTTGTCTTCTGTGGTATCTGTTTCTGCTGCCGGCGCTTCTGGCTCAGGCGCTGGTTGAACAACGGGCGCCTCTTCTTCGATATTGAACTGGAATTCGGCTTCTTCATCACCAGCCGCAGAGATTAATTCAACACCATGCTTACGAAGATGCTCCATTTGCTCGAACAGTTTATCCTGCTCTTCCTGCACTTTGGCAAAGAACGCATCATCCAGCGCAACACGATCGGCATCGCTCTGAATCAAGAAGGTTTCGAAGTTGTGGCTAAGATTACCGATATTCACCAAACCCGCCAATCGAGCACCACCTTTGAAAGTGTGCAGCAGGCGTTTCATCTCATCCAGGTGCTCGCGGTTATCACGCTCATTGAGCCAAGCATTGATGGTGTTGTCGATGCCCTCGGCAAGCTCTTCCGCTTCTTCCAGGAAGATCTCCAGAATTTCCGTGTCCACCTCTTCGCCCGAACCACCTAATGCGGTAAGCGCTGCAGTGTCTTCTTCTTGAGTAGTGGTTTCCACCCTAAAGGTGGCAGGGGCTTCTTCTGGCTCGGATACTGGCTCCGATTGAACCTCTGCTGCAGCTTCGCTTTCCAGGCGGCCGTGGGTGAAATCATCGATCTTGGCAATAAGATCATCTGCCGCTTGAGGTTGCTGACCACTTTCGATTTTCTCGAACATCACCACCAAACGATCATGACATTGATGCAGCAAGTCGAATAACGCTGGTGTGGAGGTGAACAACCCTTTGCACAAACCTTCGTAGAGATTTTCCAGGTTATGGCCCAGATCACCCATCTCTTTCATGTCAGACATGCGTGCACCCCCTTTTAAGGTGTGCAAGCTACGTTGCAGTCCAGCCACAATATCCAGATTACTGGTATCACTCATCCAGGATTGCAGTTGCTCATCCAGACCATCGAGAATTTCAGAAGCTTCTTCCAGGAAGATTTCCACCAACTCTGGATCATAATCGCTGGCCATGTCTTCAGCTTGGGAAACGGCTTCGGGCTCGGCTTCTTCCAGCTCGTCGATGGCATCGAAGTTGAGTTCGGTTTCGCCTTCTTCTGCGTTATCAATTACCAGTTCTGCGGATTCAAATGCTGTGGTGTCTGCTTCCGACTGCTGCGGTTCCGTTTCGCTGAGTTCCAACTCAGCCTCCGACTCAGCGGCTCCAGGTTCATCCATTTCATCCAGGGCAAATTCATCACTGGCAGCCTGTTCTTCACTGTCCGTTGGCTCTTCCAAGCTTTCGTCAAAATTGAAGCTGACTTCTTCCTCGGATTCTTCGCTGGCCTCTGTTGCTGGCTCTTCCAGGGTCATTTCTTCTGAGGCTGTTTCCTGCTCTGGCTCTTCAGTAACCTGCATATCCAGTGCGGACTCTTCCGATTCTTCTTCCAGATCCAGCGTTGGAATTTCTTCGGTAGGCTGTGCCTCAATAACACTGGCTTCTGCCTGTTCCAGCTGCTCGCTGATCTCCGGTGCTTGATCCATTAACGCTTGTAGGTCGGCAATGGTTTGATCCGCAGGGTTAACCGGCTGACCGGCAGCAATGTAATCCATCATGCCCACCAGCTCTTCATGAGCATGGTGCGCCACTTTAAAGAACTGCTCGTTAGGCGTGATCATGCCATTGGCGGCACTTTCATACAGCTCTTCCAGGCTCATACTCAGATCCACTACTTCGGTAAGCTGAGCAGCACTGGCACTGCGCGCCAGGATGCGCAGTTCTTGCCGCAGCTGATCCAGTTGCTCGCCGGGCACGGGGTTTTCTTCCCAGTGAGTGAGTACATCCCCTGCATCCACAATTAAATCCATGCCTTCGGTAAGGAACATACTCACCAGTTGTGGATCGGGTTTACCCTGAGCAGCACTTTCTTCTTCTGAGTGCTTGAGTTTTTCTTCCCGCATTTCGTCTACGCGGGTGAGCAATTCTTCACTACCCACGATGGCAGCAGAAGGATGAGAAATCAGACCGTTTAAGCCTTGCTCCACTAATTGAACAAAATCACCCAGCAGCAAGCGAATATCATTATCAGCATTAACACCTTGCAAATGACATTCTTTAAAGAATTTCTCCGTTGGCGCGGCCAGTTCCGCAATGGGCGTAATACCGGCCATGTGAGCGCTACCCTTCAATGTGTGCAGAGCACGTAACATGTTGTCGTCGAGGGTATTGCTGTCTTGGTCGAGGAACTCTTTGATGGTATCCAGATGCGAGCTGGCTTCCTGGCTGAAGATATCCACCAGCACAGGGTCGATTTCCACGACTTCTTCCACCGCTTCTGGCGCTGCCACAGGGGCAGCAATAGAAATATCATCTGGAATCGCAGGAGGCTCTTCACCTTTCGACAAGGCATCCGCCACGGCAGCCAATGGTTCCACATTGATGCTGGGTTTAACCCGATCTTCAAATGCTTTCACCAGTTGAGGAATTTCTGTGGTGACGCGCTCCACAATACCGATTACTGCTTCATTGGTGGGAACAGTGTTATCGATTACCCGGTTCAGCATATTTTCCACTGACCAAGCCAATTCACCCACCACACTGGCACCCACCATTCGCCCACTACCTTTTAAGGTATGGTAAGCACGGCGCAATTCCGTCAACGCTTCCTCATTGTCGTGATCGGATTTCCACTGGGGCAGATACTCATTGATGGTTTCCAGAACCTCACCGGCTTCTTCTATGAAGATTTCGATTACTTCATCGTCGATAAGGTCGTCTTCAGGCTCCGGCTCCATGGCCACCGGCTGCTCTACCATGATAATGGAGTCATCGCCCTCTTCTGCCACTTCGATGGGTATGATTTCGTCATCATCGTCAGCATCAAATTGCAGTTCGATTTCGTCCTCTTCCACGGCAGGCTGCTGTTCCACCAGAGTGGGAGCAAGCTCATCTTCGGAAATCCGCTGCGCCGGATAGCCCAGACTGGCTACTGCCTCTTCGGCAATGGAAAGGATGTCTTCATCTCCAGGGAATCGATCACCGAGCCGTTCAAGATAGTATTCCACACTGGTGATGGCATCCGCTAAAGTATCCAGATCGCGCCATTCAGGCTTTTCACCGGCGGTAATTAATTTTTCGCTGATGTAATCAATACAGCTTTGCAGCAATGCTGCGGGATGGGCCAGGGGCACCATCATTAATCCACCGCGTACGCTGTGTAGAATTTCTGGCACCAGCTGCAAACTTTCTGCATCAAAATCAGAACTGATGTATTCGGAGATCGCGTCCTTGGCATTTTCCAAACCGGCACGAGATTCGTCTATAACCGCACTACGCGCTTTGCTGATTTGCTCTGGCGATACAAACTGGCCTTCTTCTGCACCTTCTGCTCCAGCAGCAGTAGAAGAATCGCTGGTCATACCCTGCAAAGTGGCTTCCACATAGAGTAAAGCCCCGGCCACATCCATTAATTGGTTGTCATCGGCACCAGCACCGAACTCTAAAATTCGGCCAATGCTATCGATTTGTTCGACGATCACTCGGCGTGGATTCCCCACACCCAGTACCGCTAAGGTATCGGCCACTTGTTTCAGAGCGGGTATGACATCTTTCAATTCCTGGGTGTTTTGCGCATCACCCCGCATAAACAGATCCAGGGTTTCTTTGATGCCACCCAGCTCTTCCAACAAAACCGTGACCACTGAGTTGATGGCTTCTTTATCGGGACCTGTTAAACGTTTACGTTCGGAATCCAATAGCTCTTCAGAAGGCAACGCACTGTCCAGTTTAAATGCGGCTTTTACTTTTTGTATGCGCGAAGTTTCACCTTCCGCTCGTGCCACATAGAACAGAATATTTTTTAACAGCTCGGTGGGTGCCGCTTCATTTTGTCTCGCACCATTCTCGATACTTTGTTTAAGCTGACGATCCAATTGACCAAACAACATTTTTACCGAAGTGCCCAACTCAATATAGTTGCGCGACACCCCTTCCACCAAAGCAGCAGCCACCCACCACAATTGCCCCATGGGCAGATTGGCGTAGAGCTGCTCCAGCTTCATTAAGGATTTGGCCATGTAGCCCAGGTTGGTGGGCATATCTTGGTTGCGAATCAAACCCACCAATGCAAACTGATACAGCTGACGGATTTTTTTCAATAGCTCCGGCAATTGCGCCAAAGCTTCAGGGGAAATTTGTTCTTTGGGTGCGGCTTCACCGCCGGCTTCCATATCCGGTTTGAACAATGCGGTTTCGGAGAGCAGATGTTCGCCACGCGCTGCACGCAAATCATTTAACAATGGCAGCACCACCACGGGCATATCGCGCTGGCCATCTTTGATTCGCTCAAGGTAAACGGGCAATTGCAAAATGGCGCCCATCAGCACTTCCTGAGCATCCTCCACCCGTTGCACATCGTCGTTCATCAGCGCGATGGCAAGATTTTCCATTTCTTCAGCCAGCAGGGCCGCA
Organism: Ketobacter sp.; assembly: GCA_041626995.1. Lineage (GTDB taxonomy): Bacteria > Pseudomonadota > Gammaproteobacteria > Pseudomonadales > Ketobacteraceae > Ketobacter. Next base: position 14,761 of record JBFKSL010000019.1, read on the forward strand.
CCATAAAATTCCACCATTTGCAGCGTTCCCGCTACTTGGTGCAAGTGGGTGAGGCAAAAGCGCATGCGGGTGGAATCTTCCGGGTTGTCCACAAATGCTTCTAACGATTGTTGCGCCTGTTTCAGGGTTTCTTCAATTTCGCCTTTCACCCAGTCCAGCGCTTGATAATCGTGTTGATCTGCCATGTTCTCTCCTGGCTTTTCTTATTTGTGGTGATCGGTTATGACGGTTTGCGCTTAATGAAGGCCAGGGTATCTTTGTATTGAATTCGCTTCATGTCTGGCCGTTGCCAGTCCATCACTTCTCCAATACCCAATACCATGATGCCTCCCGGCGCTAACCGATCAGCCAAATGGGTAACGATGTCTCTTTTGCGCCAATTCTCAAAGTAGATCAGCATGTTCTGGCAGAACACGATATCCACGTTGTGTACCGGTGCGGTGCGCAAATCCAGCACATTGATTTGGGCAAAACAAACTCGATCTTTTAAACGCGGAATAACACGACAACGACCGCGTTCAAGCTGTTCAAAATAACGTTCACTGAATTCGCTATCGATACGATCCAGTTTGCGAACACTGTATTCACCTAACCGCGCTTTACTTAATGCAGGCAGGCTAATGTCTGTTGCAGTGATACCGTAGTAGCGGGTTTCTTTTTGCTGCCGAACCAAATTATCCATCAGCATAGCCAGGGAATAGGGTTCCTCCCCGGTGGCACAACCCACACTCCACAACTCAATGTGTTTTCGCCCCTTCTCTTGATAAAGTTTGCGGCTGTATTGCTCCACCAACTCGAAAGAACTGGGATGACGAAAAAAGCTGGTTTCCTGTACCGTTAAGCGGTCTACCAAGGTAGCCCACTCAACTTCACCGGCCAGGCCAGACAGTAGCTTGTCGTAATAGAGGTCGTAGCTGTCGCAGCCTATTTCACGCATGCGTATGTTCAGGCTGGTTTCCAGGAAGGTTTTGCGATGATCGGAGATCTGCATGCCTGTTCGATCTTCAAGCAAATTTCGCCAGCGCAGGAACTGCTCATCGTTTAATTCCGCTTTATTTAAAAAGCTGCGCTGTTCTGCTGGCACTGACATCACTCCCGGCCACGACACTTGGCCGGGTTGCAGTATGGCGTTCATACTGTCCCGGCCATTGGCCTATTAAATTCCGGTTTCGGGAAGTTTGAAACCGGCTACCGAATTACGCATTTGTACCGCCAATTCGGCCAAGTTACCGATAGAAGTTGCCGTTGCGGTGGTACCGGCAGAGGTTTGCGAGGTGATTTCCTGGATAACGTTCATCGTATTGGAAATGTGACCCGCGGATGCCGCTTGCTGACGCGCCGCGTTGGAGATGTTCTGGATCAAGTCCGCCAGGTTACTGGATACGTTCTCGATTTCTTCCAGTGCCACACCCGCATCCTGTGCCAGGCGAGCACCGCGCACCACTTCAGAAGTGGTTTGCTCCATGGAGATTACCGCTTCGTTGGTATCGGTTTGGATGGTTTTTACCAGAGCTTCGATCTGCTTGGTTGCCGCCGATGCCCTTTCCGCAAGACGCTGTACCTCATCCGCTACCACCGCGAAGCCGCGGCCTGCTTCACCCGCCATCGATGCTTGGATCGCGGCGTTCAATGCCAGAATGTTGGTTTGGTCGGCGATGTCGTTGATCAGAGATACGATATCACCGATCTCTTGGGAAGATTCACCCAGACGCTTGATCCGCTTGGATGTTTCCTGAATCTGCTCACGAATAGTATCCATGCCGTGGATGGTATTTTGTACCACCTCAGCACCTTTGTTCGCGATCGATACCGATCGCTCCGCAACCGCTGCTGATTCGGCGGCGTTAGCAGATACCTGGTCGATAGAAACCGCCATCTCGTTGATCGCGGCAGAGGCCCCGGCAATTTCCTGGGCTTGGTGTTCAGAAGCTTCTGCGAGATGCATCGCTGTAGCCTGTGTTTCCTGGGCCGCAGCCGACACCTGTACCGCTGTTTCGTTAATGGTAGATACCAATGAACGCAGCTGATCGATGGTGAAGTTGATAGAGTCGGCAATCGCTCCGGTGAAATCCTCGGTTACGGTGGTTTGAATGGTTAAGTCACCGTCTGCCAAGTCGCCCAGTTCATCCAGTAGTCGCAAGATCGCTTCCTGGTTGTGCTGGTTCATTTGTTCTTTTTCCTCTGCACGCATGGCCTCTTCCGCCAGACGTTGTCGTGATTGACCGATAAAGGAGAAGAAAATTAACAACAGGAATAACAGCGCTGCCGCTGCGAAAATAATACCGAACAGTGTGGACCAGAAGCCAGCAACCGGCGTGCCCTCAAAGGAGCGGGCCAAAGCACCGGTTTCGGTGAGTAGGGTTTGCGAATCTTTAAAGATACCGTTAGCCGCAGCACGCACCTGGAACAGTTCAGGAGAACTTTCCAAAATCTCGTCAACGCTTTCAGCTACACCGGCGAACAGATCAGAAATTTCATTCAGGGAATCTACCGCAGCTCGATCTCGCACACGAGTAATGCCGAGAGATTTATCCCCTTCCAACATGCCTTGCAATACGCGACCAAAACGCTGGGTATCCTGGCCAAAGCTGTCCGCCGCCATTACAGCGTCTTCGCCACCTTCCAGTACTTTGTTCACCGATCGCACGATACGTTCTGCCAACAGAGATTGGCGTTGCGCTACCGCAACCTGATCTGCAGGTGCCCGGCTATCCACTAGGGTTTGTACCACCAGATCGTATTCTTCCTGCAATACTGGGATGTTTTCGTTCAGGGCTCGGGCCACATCATGCAGGTTGATTACCGTTTGACGCCCTTCCAGAATGACGTCAGAGTTGTCGGATACTTGCTTCCAAACCTTCTCCACATCCCCCATTTCCTGAACAGCTGTGGTGACGAACACAGAATCCGCCTTCAAGCCTTCATCGGGGGAACCGTTTTTGATGGCGTCCCATTCCAATCCGAAATCCACCCGCGCCTGATCCAGGAAGGAGAACGCGTCTCCGTTACCGGCGGCGGCCTCCAGGGCGTTTTTCGCAATCCTCTGGGACAGTACCCGCAGCTCCGTTGCTTTGGTTACGTATTTGGCTGACAACTCACTGTGGTTTGCCACAAAGAAGAAGTTCAGCAACATAAGACCGATGGTAACAACCAGACCT
>JBFKSL010000020.1:0-17684 GCA_041626995.1 Ketobacter sp.
ACTAAAACAGAAATCTTTACTAGATTCAGATAGAACGAAAACCTGGGTTTTCCTAATGCCATATAAATGTAAACAGCATTGGATGTGATTCCTGCCATCATGCCTGAAAGCGCTAGTATTTTAATAATGCCTATGGCATCCAGCCATTTGTCTCCCAAAATTATATTTACCACGTATTCTGATGTTGCAGAGAGCCCAAACCCCAGCGGTAGTATAATCAGGGCTTGTATGCCCACCACTTGTAAGTAGCTTTTCGATAGGGCCGCTAAGTCGTCTTTCATCTTAGAGTAACCAGAATAGACGGCACGGTTCATTGGTGCGCCAATCATGGTGGCAGAGTAATTCGAAAGTTCGTTACTTATGTTGTATAGGCCAATGGTTTTCGACCCCATTAGCTTGCCGAGAATAAGATCAGGTAATTTTAAATTCACATAATTCAGCAAATTGGTAAGAAGAATCCAAGATGAAAAAGACATAATTTCCGATGCCTTGGCTAAGCATAAGTTCGGCCGGTAAGGCTTCATATAGTAACCAATTAGGACGGCTCCAACGCGACTCGAAATTTGGCCAATCACCAGTGCCCAGTAGTTTTCCCAATATAACGCCATCGGAATCGTAACAAAGAAACCCACAAGCTTAACACTGACCTGGTAATTAAATTCTTTGTTAAATTGAAGTTCTCTGCGGAATTCAACCAATTTGATGTTTTCGATCCCACTTAAAAACATAGCGATACATAAAGAGCGTGCAATGTCGGTTAATCGGGGCTCGCCATAAAATTCAGCAATGAAGGGGGCCGAGAAAAAGAAAGCGATACCGATGCTAAAATAGCAGATCAAGCGAATGGTCCAGACGGTATCGAAATCCTGTTTATCGAGATCGGATTTCTGAATTAAAGCCATGTCAAAGCCAAAAGCCGTTAGAATTTCAATCATGGCGTAAAAAGACATGGCCATGGCGATCAAACCATAGTCTTCAGGCACAAGTATGCGTGCCAGGATCATTGTGCTAATGATGCCTAGGAATCGGTTCGACATATTGAATGCAATCATCCAAATGGAACCTGTCGCCATAGATCGTTTAACTTGGCCTTGCTTCATATGTGACTCTTTGCTTGAGTTTTATCGGGTTATGGCAGGTATTTTACTAAATGTGGTCCGATTATTTTGGTTATAAATATAGGTAATTTCTTCCAGATGCTAATGGCAATCTTATATTTCGGATTATTTGGATTAAGCTCGGGTAGTTCGTCGCTGTCTTTTAACCAATAGTGCCAGAAAAGTTGAATTGGTTTGGCACCCCATTGGGTTTTAAATTTAAATGTATTGGCGTCTTTAGAGGAGCGGCCAAAATCAAAATGGCTATTTCCTGCTTCAATTGCAGCAGAGAGTACATTCCAGTATAGAAACATATTGGCATTAAGTGGGTTCGCTTTTCGAATTGTAGAGGCCCAAGGTATTTCCATTGTACCCTTATATGCGATCAGAAAAGCACAGGAGACCGGTCGATTCTCGTGATAGACAATGGCTAAGCGTGTGTCGAGTTGCGGTGTATTTAATATGTTTTTGAAAAAATCAATGCTGTATACGGGGGTGCCCAGGTCACGCATGTTAATCGCGAAGACGTGATAAAAATCTTTCAGTAATTCCTGCTTTCCAGTTTTGAAGGAGAGGCCTGTTGATTCGGCTTTTTTTATTTGGGCGCGAACCTTAGTCCCTATTTGATCCCAGAGTTTTTCTGGGGTGTCTGGTAACTGGAGTATTAGTGAGCATTTTTCGGTCTTTTGCAGATAGTTCTGCTGGGGTTGTGTGTCGCGAAACTCAATATGTGTAGCTTCAAGTTCTAGTGCCTGTTGGGTTAGCTGTTTCATTAACTGCTGCTCAATGTCTTCACTGCTAGCCAGCGCCCCCCCATAGTTGAAGTAGGGCATGGCTACGACGTAGTTACCAAAAATGGGGCTGTTTAATTGCACTGCCGGAAGGATGCCTTGCACAGCATTGTTGTCATCAAGTGCCATTAAATAGATGGTATGGTGGCCAAAACTTTTTTGGATTACAGTTTGAAATTCATACCGGTGGTAGACGCTGCTATTGGGGTGAGACTCAACATATTGAGTCCAGCGTTCGGCATCGGATGCTTGTGCAACAACAATGGATACGTTGCTCAATGATTGATTGGGTGGTCGTTTGGGTGAAAAATGCCCTGGTAAAGCTGGCTGTGATACTTGTTCAGTGTGCTGATTTAAAATTTCTGTGGCTTGAATTTGAAGCTGAGTGATATCTGATTTAATTGACTTTATCATGGCAGATGTTTGCTTCGTGCCTTGAATAAACTGATCAGCCGGTTGTCCTGATTTTTTCGCATCACCAATTTTTCGCGATAGAATACCCTTTTCTAATTCAACTTCTTTTAATCTACTTTTAAGTTCAGAAAACTGCTGGTTGATTTCCAACAGTCTGTCGCGATCAGCAGCAGGTTGTGTTTGCGAGGTTTGGCTAAGGTCGATGGGTAGTTTTACTGGGATTATCTGGCTCATAATAATTCCAAATTAGCCATTCTCTATAAAAAGTTGAATTTGAGCGATTAGTCACTGGTGACGAGTGAAAATACGGTTTTATATTGTTGCTCTAACGCTTCTCTATAACCATCGTGATGGCGCGCGATGTTAGGTGCAACCTCTAACCGGTGTTTCACTAAGCTTTGATATTTACCAATTAACGTTTCAGCGTCAAAATTGTCAATGTCCACGTGATACTCAGATAGTCCGAATTCATCCAGCAGTTCCGCAGCTTTGCGGTAATAACAGATCCCCAGGGTGGGTTTTCCAACCTGCATCGGTAATACAGTGGCGTGAAAACGGGTAGCAACCACAATGTCCGAGTTGTCGATCAGCCCCATCAGCTCTGACACCTGACTATGCTTTGCAATATGAATATTGCTTTGATGCTTGGCTAGCTCAGAGATGTTGTTCAGGTTTTCTACAATATCGTCGATAACATTTTCGTCTTTGCTTTGAGTGCTAAACAATGTAAGCGCATGACCATCTTGCAGTATTTGTTGGCAAAGCTGGGTTACTTTGTTTACGTAGGAATTATATTTGCTTTCATCTGGGTGGTGCCAGTAGCGTTTGTCATATACGGGCATCGGATTGACAGCTATGGTCAATTTGGTTTTTTCGCAGGGGCTTTCCGCTTGAGATTGATAGCAAAGTCCATGGGCGATGTCAGGAAAAACAGGCGCATTAATGGGAATTTGCGATTCGATGAGTTCCTTTGAGCCTTCATCGCGATAAGAAACATAATCCGCTTTCTTTAGCGCTATGCTTAGCATCTTGTAGCTGAGTGGCAAGTTAAGTGGGCCTGCGCCAATGCTGATAAAGGCCACTTTGGTTCCTGTTAGCTTGGCTAACAGCGTCCATTTTAGCAGGGTAAAGGGAAAGCCCCAGGCACCGCCAAAGTTATCTAAAAACTGATTGGAGCCTGTAATCATTAGCAAATCTACATCTTTTAGAAATGCTTTGCCTTTTGATAGCAAAACCAATTCTTTTGCCACCTTGCTAGCAAGGTGTTTTAAGTGCAGCATTGCTCGTATGCCGAATCCGATCAGAGGCAAGCTTTTTATGGTTTGCTTGAGGGATTTTTGGGCTGAGGGCTGAGAGGCAGGCGTGCCTGAAACAGGTGCTGTAGTTGCTGGAGCACTTGGGGTTGCCTGATTAAAATAATCAGCTCGATAACGGATCGGGAACGCTGCGACCTTATGACGCTCAGCGCTGTCAAAGGGGTTGATTGACATGCACACCACTTCACTATTGGGAAGTAGTCGGCGTGTGTTGTTTATAGCGGCTTCAATGATTGCTTCATCGCCAAGATTCTTGTTGCCATAGTGTCCAAAAATGGCAACTTTCACTGCTCTACCATGGTTGCTCATAGGTTGCCTTTTATTGTGCTTAGTGGAACATGGCTACGCCAAAACGATTTTGCGAACGTGGAATGCTTCAGCGATTCGGCTGGGAGCGTTACATTCCATGCCTCGAATACGCATGAGTGACCAAAATAAATCGTCGGTAAACCATTTTTTAGTTTGTTGGGTGTTGTAGATTTTTTGTAGAAGCTGAATCTTTTGCTTTCCGGTCTCTTCGTCCAATGGAACAAATGCATTTGGAATGCTCACGTCACCATCCCACTTCGGAATTTCATATTCCAGAATTAGGTGGTTACGAAATGTATTCCAGGTTAACTCACATATTTTTCGGTGATCCTGATGCAAGTCGTGGCGATAGTGGGTGAAAACAATATCTGGTGGATCAATGCTCTTTTTTACATCCTCAAATAATTGCTTCACTTCTCTACCATGGTAGGGAAGGTAGCCGTCATCCAGGTCAAATATCTTGAGATCCAAATTGCGGGTGTCATTTGTAAATTGACGAGCGCCTTCAGTGGCTTCGAGCTTGCGCTGCTCATTGGAGGTGAATACTACCCAAGTGATTTTGGTGTCTGGGTATTGTTTCAGCCACTTTAGTAGCGTACCACCACAACCGATTTCAATGTCATCGCAGTGGGCGCCAAGACATAAAATATGCTTTGGCGCCTTTGATTGGGCAAATAGCATTGCTTCCAGCATAAATCAAGCGTCCTGCTCTTGCCACACTTGCCATGGGCAATCACCTTGAGCATAGAGTTCATCAAAGTTTTGCTTGTCTTTGAAGGTGTCCATGCACTTCCAGAAACCATCATACTGATAGGCAACCAGTTCGTTTTCAGCGATTAAACGCTCGAAAGGCTCATGAACTAACTCTTCACCATCCTTGATGTAGTCAAAGATTTTCTTTTTAAAGATGAAGTAGCCGCCATTTACGGTTAACCCGGTATTTCGCGTATCCTGAATGCTGTTAACGGAGCCATCGTCATTAAGGCGGACATAGTGGAAAGATTGTTGTGGCTTCACACACAGGAAGCAGGCCGTTTTGCCACTGTTTTTGAAAAACTCCAACATTTTTTCCAAAGGAGCATCCGACAAGCCATCGGCGTAGTTGGCCATAAACATGTCTTCCGGGCCAAGGTCATCCAAATATTTTTCAACGGCTTTTAAACGCATGCCGATGTTTGAATTAAGCCCAGTATCCGCAAAGGTGATTTTCCAATCTTGAATATCAGTGTTGATTGGGTTGGTTTTGCCCGCTTCAAGCACAAAGTCGTTGGAAAAGCATTCATCGTAGTTGACGAAATAATCTTTAATGACGTGAGCGTTGTGGCCCAGACAAAGAATGAATTCTTTATTACCAAAATGGGAATAATACTTCATTAGATTCCATACAATGGGGCGATTGCCAATCGGAACCATGGGTTTGGGAGTGTTCTCGGAGTATTCCCGTAAGCGCATGCCTAAACCACCACAAAACAGAACCACTTTCATTTTTTATTCCCCAATCAGTTAAAGAAGGTTTCAATCATTTCACGACGCAGTTCGTCGATTTGACGGTTGGGTGGTAATTCAACATCGTCATAGGTGAGTGCGGTGTCGATGGGTACGTCACGCTTCAATTTACATTGGTTGGCAACACCCATTGGAAGTAGGTTTTCTTTCAGGCTGGTTTCAAAGTTTTCAATCAGCGTGTAGTTGGTGAAACCACCAATACCATCCAATACTTCACCTGCTTTTAAATCTCTTTTGGCGATAGCCACTGCGTCACAATAGGGTTTGTCTTTGGGGGTAACCGCTGCATCGTGACAGAGCACACCGCGAGCTACGGTGATGGGTATTTCCAGTTGTGGCAGGTGGAACGGGGTGTAGAACACGTAGAAGGGGCCATCGCCCATTTTCAAATACTTTAAGTATTCTTGCTTCAATGGATGCTCTGTGTGTCCAACCACGAAGGCGCCAGTATAGGGGGAGGCGCCAAGAAGGAAATCCACAATTCCTTGGCCAGGCTTAAATGCATCCTTGGGGAAGTGTTCAAGGCAGGTTCTTACGTCATCGCACGGAACGCCATACATGCCGCGCTTGCCCACACCAAAGCCCAGGGCGTTGGCGGTGACAGTAAGTTCCATGGAAAGCTTGGTGCCGTCTACGAATGAGGTCATCATGTGAGGCTTTTGATTGTTGGCTTCGGCAAAGGCTTTTTGGGTTTCTGGTGTGCGATGCACATCGTAAAAGCCTTTTAAGTTACCGGCTCCCACCACTTCAAGGCCCATGGTGCGAACGTGTCGAGCTAGGTTCGACGCTACGCCTGGTTCGTCACCGTCAGAGTTGGAGTAGATCACACCTTGCTTGTCAGCGTAGTGTTTTAACAGTGGTCCTACGGTGGCATCCATCTCACAGTTCAGAACAAAGGTGTGCTTACCGTGTTTGATGGCTTCTAGTGCGGCCCAGGCACCATATTCTACTTCCCCGGTCGTTTCGATTATGGCTTCGATGCTTTCTGCCTTGAATACAGCATCGGCGTTATCAGTAATGCAGTACTCGCCATTCTTAATTGCGTCTTCCACTTCGCCTGGGGTGGATATGGTTTTTACCGATTCAGCACCGGCATTTTTGTAAACTGCCTCTGCGGCTTCAGGCGTTCGGTTGACGATAGCAACCAAGTGAATGCCAGGAAAGGAGCTGATAATTTGTGATGCAATGTGCTTGGCACTATAGCCTGCGCCAATCATAGCCACTTTGATTGGATTGTTGGCTTCAATGCGCTTGGCAATGGCGGTATCTACGATGATCATGTTTTATTCCTGCTTCGCTATTATCCGGTGAAGTCGGGCCAGTTTATATCGTTGTCTGATAACACGTTAATTTCCCCAGGCCATTCAATGCCAAATGCGGGGTCGTTGTAGCGTACGCCCGTGGCGCTTTCAGGGTGATAGAACTCAGTGGCGTGATAGTACATTTCCGTGTTGTCCACCAGTGTTAAATACCCGGTTGCACAACCTTCGGGGACATACAGCATCGTTGCATTGTCCTCGTTCAGTTCCATGCCAAACCACTGTTTGAAGGTAGGGGAGTCCGGGCGTAAATCAACGATCACATCAAACATGGCACCTCGGGAACAGCGGACGATTTTAACTTCCTGATGCGGCGGCGTTTGATAGTGTAAGCCGCGTAGAGTGCCTGCTTTTTTGCTGACACCAATATTCGATTGGCAAATATTGGCCTTGAGCCCCATATCTTCATATTCCTTTTGGCACCAAAGGCGGCCAAAGTAGCCGCGATCGTCGCCAATTCGGTTTACGTCGATAATGTAGGCCCCTTTAATAGGGGCTTCTGTGAATTTCATAGCTTGATGTTTCCTGAAGGTTATAGGTGCCAATGCAAGTTGGTGTCCAGCTTACCTTCTTCAATCAGATTCATAATGTGAGCGATACGTTTGTATTTGATGCCTTCGTAATCGTCCTTGTTCAGGCCAAATTTACGATAGGACTCGTAACACTGCTCAACGCCCATTTTGGCTGTCCATTTGGTTTTAAAATTGGGGAATACGCTATGGATTTTGTCGAAATTAACCCGGTAGCAGCGGGTATCCGGGCCAGCGCCGTCGGCGTATTCAATTTCACAGTTGGGCACTACTTCTTTAACGAAGTTGGCCAGGTCACGCATTTGGTAGTTTTGACTGTTGCTGCCGACGTTTACTGCCAAATTGTGGATGACTTCCCGCTCGGCTTTCAAGGCGCAAACAACGGCTTGAGTAATGTCTTCAATGTGAACCAGCGGTCTCCAGGGGGTGCCATCACTCTTGAGAAGAATTTTGCCAGTGGTGTAGGCCCAAGCAACCAGGTTATTGATTACTAGGTCGAAGCGGATGCGTGGTGATACGCCGTAAGCGGTGGCGTTACGTAAAAACACCGGGCTGAAGCTATCGGAGGCCATGGGGGCAACATCACGCTCCACATATACTTTGGACTTAGCATAAGGGGTAACCGGGTTGAAGTCTGCGCTTTCGTCCAGCACATCTTCTCCTGCTTTGCCATACATGCTACAGGATGAGGCAAACAGGAAGCGCTTTACGCCTACTTCACGTGCCATCTCTGCTATACGTACGGAAGCCTTATGGTTGATGTCATAAGTTAGGTCGGCGTTGATGTTACCCAGTGGGTCGTTAGAAAGTGCAGCCAAGTGGACGATAGCATCAAAACCTTTTAAGTCGTCCTTCTCTACATCGCGTACATCTTTATCAATGGAGGGAATCGCTACTGGTTCGTCGCCATAGGTGCAGAAACGATATAAGTCAGTGTCCAGGCCGGTAACATCAAAGCCTTCCTTTAAAAGAATGGGCACCATGACGGTACCAATAAAACCTCTATGACCAGTAACCAATACTTTCATGTTTCCTCCGGTATTTTAAGATGCCTTGAATAGGCCGAATTTTATTAAATCAACGAGTTCCTGCATCATATTTTGCCGTCTACGATAGACGCGTTGCAGGATTCGTTTGAGTACAATTTGTTTTTCTCGCCAGGAAATGGGGGCTGTAATAGCGGCCTTAACAAATTCATAGATACTGCGCCAGGTTTGCATGATCAATTTGCGCTTGGAAGGGTCCCAAAAGTCTTTCTGGCGATTGTCATCTTTTCTATCCCAGCTACTGCATTCAGGGTGCATACGGCGGTTAAACAGGTGATCTGGTATTTCCCTGAATTTTCCGTATAGAGATAATTCTGCAATAAGGTTTATATCGGCTGCTACATAGCCACCTAAGCGCGCTGTATTGGCCAGAGAGTCTCTGCGTATCAGGCCGTACATAAGGTTTTGCAAGCCAATTGACTCCAGACAATGAATGAATCTCTCGGCGGCGCTGTCCTCCAAAAGCTCAAGGTTGTCATCGTAGTGTTCCAGCAGTTTGCCATGCTCATCAATAATATGAGCTTTGCCATAAGCCAACACTGTATCGGGGTTTTCGTCGAGTACCTTTATGCACTTTTCAATCAGTGTTGGTTCGATCGGGTCATCGGCGTTTTGCCAGCGAAAATATTCGGTGGTGGCAGGTTGAAAACAGCGCTCATAATTTCCAGCCGCACCAAGGTTAATTGGATTGCGGATATAAACGATGCGGGAATCTTTACGGCAATATTCTTCGCAGATTTCTTGTGTGCGATCAGTAGAGGCGTTATCGGCTATATATAGGATAAAGTTTGAGTAGGTTTGTGCTAATACTGAGTCGAGAGTTTCTGCTAAATAACGCTCAGCATTATAAACCGGCATACCGATGCTAACGCGTACTGCTTCCGAAGCTGAATTCATTATCTGGCCCAGTTTATCCTGTTATCTCGCTTTCGTATTTGACGACAAATAAGCTATCCACCCTTCCTAAGTTGGCTAGGGTGCTGGCGGGAAACTATAAGCTGGCTATTATACAGGCAATTTATTTAACTGCTGTTAAATTTTACCAGGATGGTGGAGGCATTATTGGGCTTCCTTGCCTGGAGAAAGAACGCATTTAAATAAAGACAATTATAGAGCTGGCCCGCCTTAACCTTTTTTTACAATTAAGGCGAACTGATTGTATAGCAAACTCTACTCAATGACTATTGTGATGGGGCTCGACATGGCACTTTCCAAACCGTTTATATCTACTGTCGTTAGTCGGAAGAAGTGTTCACCCAAGTTGAGGTTGCTTATCTCTGCGCTGGTTTCGCTGGTGCGGGTCGCTTCAGAATAGCTGCCGTTAACAGCAGTGGAGTGGTATACCACGTATTCGGAGATTTCGTTGGTGCTCAGCTGTTCACCATTGGCTCGGTATTCTGGTCTGCTCCAAGATAGGGCGGCCAAGCCGACAACGTTGGGCTCCAGGATTGTGATGGTGGCGATGTTGGAGCTGCTGCTGGAACCTTCGTTGCTTACGTTGCAGTAATAGTTACCAGAATCAGTTGGGCTTGCATTGGGTATAATCAAGTCTGCTGGATTACCGCTAGTGATGATCAGTTGGTCATCATGGAAACACTGGTATGTAAGGGGGGCTTCACCAGTGGCTTGAATGTCCAGCCTGATATCTTCACCAGAATCGAGGATTTGCCCGGATGGTTGCTGCGTGATGCGAACACTTTCGCGTACCCCGACAGTAACTGAATTACAGCTTTCTGACGCAACGCTATTGCGGGCTACACATTGATAAACACCTGCTTGCTGTAAGGCTAATGGGCCCACGGTAAGGGTGCCGCTATTGGTGGTGATTAGTGTGTCATTAAAGTACCAATCAAAACTGGGAGCCGGGTTGCCTTCTGCGCTTGCTTGTAGGGTAAGCGTTTCGCCTTCAAACCCGCTGCTGTTTTGAGGTTGCATGGTAATGGATGGCCCGGTCAGGATTGAAATGGCAAAGCTATTACAGTTGTCGCTGCTGTTGCTGTTCCAGGCGCGGCAGGAGTATGTGCCTTCCTGTTCGGCTGAAATGTTGTTTAGGGTTAATGTGGGGCCAGATGCAATGACGTCACCGCCTTTAAACCACTCGTATTGAACCTCTGAGCCTGCGGCTTCCACTGTGAGGCTAAGGTTGCTGCCTTCATTTACCGTGCTATTTTGTGGTTGCGAGAGAATGGCGACTGAGGATAGAACGGTTAGGGTTGCGCTGCAGGCTTCTTCACTGATGCCATTGCTAACAACGCAGCGGTATTCGCCGGCTTGCTCTGGGGTTAGGTAGTTCAATGGCAGGCTGTTACCACTACCTATAATCTCACCGTTAAAATACCAGCTGATTTCTGGTTCTGGTGTTCCGGTAGCTAAAACGGTAAAGGTGACGCTGCCTCCTTCGTAGGAGGATTGGGATTCAGGCTGCTGGGTAATGGTAACCGGAGCTTGAATGGTGAGCTTAAAGCTACTGCAATTTACGCTGCTGCCTGCGTTAAATGCTCGGCAGCTGTAAGTTCCCTGATCAATTGCTCTGACCGAGGCAAAGCTTAAAGTGGAGCTGTTTGAAGAGCTGATAGTTTGTCCGTCTTTGATCCATTCATATTGTAAGTTGTCCCCATTAGCATCAATTTGAAAGGAAACTGCATCCCCTTCGTTGGCTGTTTGGCTTTGAGGTGAGCTGAGCAGGTTGACGCTTTGGACTACGGTGATGGTTGCGGCGGTGCTGGTATCGGTGGATGAGTCGTTGCTGACAATGCAACGATAGCGGCCTGCATCTGTGCTGCCGGTGTTGGTAAAGTTGAGGCTTGATGCTGTGGCCCCTGAAATATTTTGCCAGTTACTGCCGCTCAGGCGCTGCCATTGATAGCGTAGGGGGTTGTCCCCGCTGGCGGCTACCTGTAAAGAGCCTGCCTGACCAGAGTATAAAGTGGTGTCCTGCGGATTCACGGTGATGCTGACCGGGCCGGTTACAGATAGTTGTGCTGCATTAGAGGTTACGGATTGGCCGTCATTATTGCTAACTACCACATGATACAGGTTTGAATCTGACGCTTTCACATTTGAGAGCTGCAAGTCTGCATTGCTAGCGCCGGAGATAGTAGTGCCATTGGAGAGCGCTCCGCCATTTTTATACCATTGATAACGTAATCGCCCATGCCCGGATGCTGCCACAGAGAAAGTTACGTTTGATCCAGCCGTAACATTTTGGCTTGCTGGTTGTGCCTGAATGGAAAGTGGTTCCTTCAGTGTTACTTTTGCGTTTGATGAGGTTTTGTTACCGCCATTGTTTTTCACTTTAACCCGATAATCGGTAGCGTCTGATGTGGTAGTGCTTTCGATAACAAGCTGGCTGGAGGTGGCTTCTTCAATTTCCGTCCAAGTGCCATCTGCACTGAGCTGTTCCCATTGATACTCTACATCTGAGCCGGTGGCACGAGCCGTGAGCACAACAGTTTCGCCGGGATATACCGCTGTATCTTGCGGCTCTTGGGTAATGGTGGGCAGTGCGCTGACTTCTAACACGGCTTGAGTGGACTCAGAAGTGCTGCTGTTGCTCACTACAACACGATAAACCCCCGCCGTTTCGCTGCCAATGACATTAATAATTAGCGCGGGGCTGATAGCCCCATCAATCTCTGCGCCATCATGGAACCACTGATACGATAATTGTGCGCTGCTGGTTGCGCTGACTTCCAACAGAACTTCTTCGCCAGGATAAGCATGCTGATTAGCAGGCGCTGCGTTGATTTGAATGGGCTCAAACGTTGGGGTGGTGTCTGTTTGAGGAGCATCCGGCTCAATGTAAGATTGTTGGTTATCTTCAGTAGATAAATTTCCACCGTCCGTTTGTTTACAGGCAGGTAGTATGAGCAAAGTAACTGCAGCTGTCACAGCCAGAGCAAGTGATTTAATAGAAGTCATATCCATTCACTGAAATTCAGTTAAAAATGTTGGCTTTTGGGGTGGAAAAATTGCGGAGTCAATAGTTCCAAACTAATTGGCTTCGCGCGTTGAATGGGTTCACAAGTTTTAATGAAAAGTTCCTTAAATCAAGGTCTTTGGAATTGTATGATGTTTTTTTTCAAAGGCGCGTATGTGAATCGATTAATTTGAATACAATTTTCTTCAACGCGAGCCATTACCATAACGATTGAGGGCTAGACGTGGTTAGAGCTTTATTTTTGTTGTTTGCTTTATGCGGAACAGTTGGCTTGTCGGCGCAGCCTTTGTTTTCTGAAATGTTAATTGATGAAAATCGAGGTAAGGCTCTCTGGGGTAAAGCTTATGGCGATATTAACGGAGATGGATTGCCGGATTTGGTGGTGGGCGGTAATTCTGGCTCCACGCCTTCTTTGATAGATCGAATAAAAATTAAGCTTGGTTTACAGGAGTGGCCGCGAGGGGCAGTGATCTGGTATGAAAACCCCAGTTGGACACCACATCTAATCAGCACTCACTATAGTATTCGCACGGACTTAGCGGTGGCGGATATTAATGACGATGGTCTCGAAGATTTTGTTCTGCTGACCAATGATGGCTTGTTATGGCTTCGTTCTCCGAGTTGGCAACCCTCTCCAATTATTGACGATAATAAATTCCACGATGTGGAAGTTGCCGACCTGGATAATGACGGTCGCATGGATATTGTGGTGCGTAACCAGAGCTTATTTGGCTATGAGAATGGTAATCAGGTTGTGGTTTTTCAACAGCAGGGCGAGCATGAGTGGCGTGAATTAAGGTTGAATTGCCCTCATGGTGAGGGTTTGATGCTATCGGATATGAATAATGATGGGTTTATCGATATTTTGGTGAACAAGGTTGGCCTGATTAACCCAGGTAACCTCGAGCATGCGGAGGCTTGGCAAACATTTCACTACGCTCAGGATTGGGAGTGGGATGATATCTATCTTGATGTTGCGGATTTTAATCAGGATGGGTTGCCTGATATTGTGCTAAGCCCTGCGGAGGAGGCCGGTCAATTTTATGAGCTGGCCTGGTTTGAGGCTCCTGCTCAGTTATCCGGCATCTGGAAAAAGCACATTGTAGACCCTAATGTAGAGGCGGTTTTGCATTTTGTCGCCGCCGCCGATGCCGATAATGATGGCGATGTGGATGTATTTACGGCAGAAATGAATCAGAGTCAGGATCCTGATCAAGTATTACTGTATTTGGCTGAGGAGGATGGCTCCTGGACAAAGACAGTGTTATCGGATCAGGGTTCTCATAGCATGAAAGTTCTGGATGTTGATCTGGATTTGGATATGGATTTATTCGGCGCAGATTGGTATGTCCCTGGTAATGAGTTTTCTTATCCTGTTTCTTTATGGCGCAATCAGTCCTCGGAGAAGTATGCCTGGCAGCGCATAGAGATTGACTCGCAGCGTCCTGGTAAAAGCATTTTTGTTTTTGCCGGAGATATCAATGGTGACAAGCGAGTGGATATCGCTAGTGGGGGTTATTGGTACGCGCAACCAGCACTATTAACGGATAATTGGGTTCGGTCACCTCTCGGAGAAGATGCCAATAATATTGCGTGGCTTGATGATCTTGATGGGGATGGAGACCTGGATGTGTTGGCGTCTGGTTGGAAGGGGGCGAAAGCAGCTCCCACACTCAAGCAGCGCATTTTCAACCGGTTGGGAATTGAAAAATTCGATTATCAGCAGCATGGAGAGTTGTTCGTTTGGGGTGAGAATGATGGAGCAGGCAGGTTTGCATGGCGTTCAAACATTGAGCCTGCAAGAGGCGATTTTCTACAGGGCGTTGTTGATTTTGTTTCACCCGCAGGGGAAAAGCAGATTGTGTTGTCGTGGCATAATAGTGAAGAGTCTCTACAATCCTTTCTGTTGCCAAAGGATATAAAAAACCAACAATGGACTTGGCAGGAAATCAGCAAAAATAGTCAGAGTGAGCAATTAACCAGAGCCGACCTGGATGGTGATGGACGGGATGATTTATTGCTTGGTACACGCTGGTTAAAAGATGTTGATCAAGTCTGGCGGCAAAAAAGCCTTTTTGAAACTGAGTTGGAGCCAGATCGAAATGCGGCAGCTGATATCAATGGTGATGGCGTTACGGATGTGGTGATTGGTTATCAGGCAGTGAGTAAGCCCGGTCGCTTGGCTTGGTATGAAAGAAACGCGCAAACCGAAACTTGGCAAGAGCACCTAATATCGGAGCAGGTGATAGGCCCAATGTCACTGAGTGTTGCCGACTTTGATCTGGATTCTGATTTAGATGTTGTGGTTGGGGAGCACAACCTTAAACACCCTGAACGAGCGCGTTTAATATTGTTTGAGAATAAGGATGGGAAGGGCGCTCGCTGGGTGAGCCATCTGCTGCACATGGGTGATGAGCATCATGATGGCGCTTTAGCAGTAGATTTGGATGGCGATGGTGATACGGATATTGTCTCTATTGGTTTTTCTCATCATAAAGTGGTGGCATATATAAATCCGGCCCGCTCCTGAAGAGGCGGGCGCAGGGAGAAAGTTGTTGCTCAGATAATGGTAGCTTCAGGAATGGGTATGATGAATTTACAGCCCCATTCCCGGGTGTATTCCAATTGATCCATGATTTCCTGTTTCAGATTCCAGGGCAGAATCAAAATATAGTCTGGTTTACTTTGAGCAATAATGTCTGGTGATTTAATGGGGATGCGGGCACCAGGGGTGTATTTACCTTGCTTATAAGGGTTTCGATCTACCGTGTAGTCTAAAAAGTCAGTACTAATGCCGCAGTAATTTAACAGAGTATTGCCTTTGCCCGGTGCACCGTAACCTATAATGGTTTTTCCGCTTTCCTTAAGCTCGCACAAAATTTGTAGCAGCTTGCGCTTGGTGTGTTTTACTTGCTCGGTAAACTGGCAGTATTTGTCCAAAGACCCATAGCCCTGTTCCGTTTCCTCTTCCAGCAATTTTTCCACAGATGAGTGGGTGGGGTGTATGCCTGATGCTTCGTGTTGTGCATAGATTCGTAATGACCCGCCGTGAGTATTGAGTTGTTCCACCTGAAAAATGGGCAGCTGGTGATTTTTAAACAGGGCGTTCACGGCTAGAAAAGAGAAATAGGAAAAGTGCTCGTGGTAGATGGTGTCGAATTGATTCTCTTCCATCAGGCGAACCAAGTGCGGAAACTCCATTGTGATCACCCCTTCGGGTTTCAGCAGCAGTTTCATGCCTTGTACGAAATCGTTCAGCTCTGGGACATGGGCAAGCACATTGTTACCCAATAACAGATCTGCTTGGCCGTGGCTTTTGGTAAGTTCTTTAGCTGTGTTAGCACTATGAAACTGAGCAATGGTCTTGATGCCTTTTTCGTTGGCAACTTTAGCAATGTTTGCCGCTGGTTCAATGCCCAGTACCGGAATTTTATGGTGGACGAAGTGTTGCAGCAGATAGCCATCATTGCTTGCGATTTCCATCACCTGGCTGTTTGAATTTAGCTCGAAGCGTTCAATCATCTGTTCCGCGTAGCGCTTGGCGTGCGCTACCCAGCTATCAGAATAAGACGAAAAATACGCATACTCAGAAAAGATGTTTTCGGGAGCAACAAATTCTTCAAGTTGGACCAGGAGGCAAGAGCTGCATATGTATGCATGGAGCGGGTAAAATGGCTCCATTTGATTCAGTTGGTCTGGTGAAATATGGGTTTGGCACAGTGGGGACAAACCCAGGTCTACGAAAGATTGTTCCAGGGGGGCGTTGCAGTGTCTGCAGTTTGCTATATGTTTCCCAGTTTCATCTGCCATTTTGGCTCCTTGGAGTAATGCTCCAGTCGATGTTACGGGTGAGGTTAAGCTAAAAACTCCTTAATAGTTTCCACAATACGGGCAGCCGCTTTGCCGTCTCCATATGGGTTGTGAGCTTCAGACATTTCTCGATAACGTTGCTCATCTTCCAGTATATGAATAGCGTTGTCGACAATTTTATTGCTGTTAGTACCCACTAGTAACACAGTGCCAGCGTCTACAGCCTCGGGGCGTTCAGTTACATCACGGCTCACTAATACGGGCTTTCCAAGAGAGGGGGCTTCTTCCTGGATGCCGCCAGAGTCGGTGATTACTAAGTCGCATTTATCCAACAACCAAACAAAGGGCAGGTAGTCTTGCGGTTCGATGAGATGAATGTTCGGGCAATCTTTTAGCAGCTCGAAAACGGGCTTTTGTACGTTTGGATTCAGGTGCACAGGGTAGACAAGCAACCAATTGGGATTGTGTTGAGAGAGGCGCTTTAAGGCATCGCAGAATTGAACAAACCCCTGGCCAAAATTTTCGCGTCGGTGGCCTGTGATGAGGATGAATCTTTCTGGCTTTGCCGCCAGGGCATCGACTGTTTTTTGCGGTAATGATTTCCATTCCGATGGTGCGTGCTTATCCAGTGATTGTTGCACATCCAGCAAGGCATCAATTACTGTGTTGCCAGTGATGAAAATATTTTCAGTTGGAGTGTTTTCCTGCAATAAGTTTTGTTGGGCTTTGGCCGTAGGTGCAAAATGCAGAGTTGTTAATCGTCCAACCAGAGTGCGATTCGCTTCTTCGGGAAAGGGAGCTGTTAAATCACCAGTGCGCAATCCGGCCTCAACATGGCCAACTGGAATGGATTGATAAAAGGCTGCCAGGCCCGCGGCAAAACAGGTAGTGGTGTCACCGTGAACCAGTACTAAGTCAGGTTTGAGTTGCTGTAGTGGTTCCCGCAAACCGACCAAAATTCGTGCTGTAACATCATACAAATCCTGATTGGCCTGCATGATGTCCAGATCATAATCGGGAACGATATTGAAAAGCGCTAAAACCTGATCAAGCATTTCCCTATGTTGGGCGGTGACCAATACTTTGCTTTCTATGCCTTCCGCTTGCTCAAGCGCTTTCACCACTGGCGCCATTTTGATGGCTTCGGGGCGTGTGCCAAAAATGGAAAGGACAACTTTATCATTCCGTTGAGTCACGGCTTGCTCCAAGTTTTAAGCGGATTTGGTGATACCGCGGGTATCAATTACGATTTTTTCAATTAGGCTGGAAGGGGTAAGCGATTTGAATGGCTTGTGATCCACCAGGATCAAAATAATGTCTGCTTGCTCCATGGCTTTATCCAGAGTCGTTAACTGAAATTCTTTGTGTTCTTTTATGTTGGGTTCGCAGACGATGATGTCGCCAACGTCTTGCTCAACCAGGGCTCTTGCAATGTTGAGGGCAGGAGATTCCCTTAAATCATCTACATCGGCTTTAAATGCCAATCCAAGGCAGGCAATGGTGGGGCGCTTGAATTTTTGAGCCTTGGCTTTAACTTTGTTGATCACCCATTCTGGTTTGGCGTCATTCACCTCTCTAGCAGCGCGAATCAATTTAGCATTGGCGC